>NZ_PKGG01000345.1:0-3500 GCF_046480465.1 Arthrospira sp. PCC 8006 | reverse complement strand
CAAAACTANTCAAACAACAAAAAGKCAAGTGCACCTGGTGTGGGCAATTCTTTACCCCATCAGATTTAATTGAAGTAGACCACATTGTACCTAGAAGCCATGGCGGAAAGGATGAATACAAAAATCTTCAATTATTACACCGCCACACCCGCGATGATAAAACAGCTCTTGATGAAGAGATGATGCTGTACTCTTAACAAGGAGACGGTCAAATTAGGAGCCGTATGAGGTGAAAGTCTCATGTACGGTTCTGCTGCTGAATGGGAGGGGTAGACCGTGAGGTCTATCTCGACCCCTATTAGACGGCTGGAGTAGATGGAGAGATAGCGTGGGAGACGTTTAGGAGTGAAATAGGGCTGCAATGCCTGAAATAACCTCCTAGTGGGACTTCCACTCCTTGGTGGAATATAAGGGATTCGCACCCTTGACCATCCCATAACTATCTATGTGTCTCAACATCTGGCTTCGACAACCAGATAAGGCAGAGAGACTCAAGGTCAAGACTGAGCGAAAAAAAGAGGGSAGTTGTGTTATGGTCGAAAGAGAAGTCACCTTCCCCAACTCCAATTCCAAACCGTGCTTGCGAGTTTCCCAGCACACGGCTCCTGATGTAGATACCCTATTGTCAGTAGGAACAGGGCTACAACCCCCCGCTTTGTAACCTCAACTTTGGGAGCTAAAATTAGGGGTCGAGATAGACCTCACGGTCTACCCCTCCCATTCAGCAGCAGAACCGTACATGAGACTTTCACCTCATACGGCTCCTAGTTTGACCGTCTCCTTGTTAAGAGTACAGCATCATCTCTTCATCAAGAGCTGTTTTATCGTCGTGACAATGGCGATGTAATAGTTGAAGATTTTTGTATTCATCCTTTCCGCCATGGCTTCTAGGTACAATGTGGTCTACTTCAATTAAATCTGATGGGGTAAAGAATTGTCCACACCAGGTGCATCTACCTTTTTGTTTTTTGAGTAGTTTTGCTACCCCAATTGGCGTGTCGATTGCTTGTCCTTTCCTGGTTGCCCAGTAAGTCCAATTTCCGTCGTATGGTGTTGCGTCAGGGCGTATTAGGGTATGTCTGACAATTGGAGTCCAGTTGTGTTTGTACAGATGTAACCCATCTTTGGTTTGGAACAACCAATTTTCGTGTCTTTCTTTCCCATTGCTAAGTTTAATTGTTCCATATCTGAAATAATTACTTAGCTTTTCGTGACTTGCCTTTCCGCATCTTGATACTGTCCATGCCCGTAACATTTGCCAGATTGCATTATCTAGTTTAGTGAAGGTCTCTTTTGAGACTACCGCTGAATAATAGTTTGACCATCCCCGAATAATTGGATTTAGTCTACTTATCAGGGCTGATTGAGGTGCTGTTTTGTATTGTTTTATTACACCTTTTATCGCTTCTGTGTGGGCAACTGCTTTTTGRCTRGGTTTTATGTGGGTTTTATGTCCGATTAATYGGCTTGCTYTCCCGCCTKTTTTYCCAGATTTGTACTTTCCTGTTGGATATTGCCTGATATTGAATCCTAGAAAGTCGAACCCTGGGTTCTCTGTCTTGCCGCCATACTCTATAGTTTTGAGTGTATGACAGATTCGAGTCTTTTCAGGTTTTATTTCTAGTCCTACAGGTTTTAGCCATTTGGAAATAGCAGTTTTGCACTGTTCAATGATTCCTAGTTCTTTTGAAATTACCACGAAATCATCGGCGTATCTTATAACATTCGCATATGGGCGATTGTCTCTTTTCTTGGGATACAGTTTTTCAATTAACCTAATCATTCCCAACAGTGCGATGTTGGCGAGTATTGGACTTATTACCCCTCCTTGGGGTGTTCCTGCTTCTGTATCCTCAAATACACCGTTATCTAGCACTCCCGCTTTGAGCCATTGTTTCAGGTCTCTTTTTAGGTTGCTTGGACAATGAATTTTGGACAGTAGGTAATCATGGTTTATTCGGTCAAAGCATTTTGCTATATCAGCGTCGAGAACATAGTATTCACCTTTGTTAATACTTTGGTAAATCCTGCTTATTGCGTCTTGTGCTGACCGTCCGGGTCGGAACCCATAGCTTGTGCCTTCAAATCTCGATTCCCATTCAGGTTCGAGGGCCGACTTAACCAAGGCTTGCCTTGCTCTATCTTGGATTGTAGGAATTCCTAGGGGGCGTTTCTCATCCCTGCCAGGTTTCGGTATCCACACTCTCCTAAGTGCCTTTACCTTAAGCTTCCCTTTGATTTTCTCAGTCAGTTCAAACCTTTGCTTAGGAGAAATTATGATAACTCCATCTACTCCAGCTGTTTTCTTTCCTTGATTGTCTTGGGTCACTCGCCGCACTGCTAAGAGCCGGGCATAATACGATTTCACCAATAGACGTTGCAACCTTCTTACCTTTGCATTTTGTCCCGATTTAGCTGCTTGGAATATACTCTTTTGGAGCTTGAAAACTTTCCGTTGAACCTTAGTCCATGGGATTGTCTTCCATGCGTTGGTCGTAGTCTTGATTGGTCTGGGTTTTCCAAATCCTCTCTTTGAACTCGCTATCGCCATTTGTACACCTACTAGACTCTATCCTTACAATCAAACCGTGACCTGTTAGCATATCCCTGCCATTACAGTAGGGCGTTGGCTTTTGGTCACATCTCACATCCTCTAGGACTTGCGGTTACACTTATCCCTACTGATATCTCGACCAGATAATCAGAGTCCAGGAGGACTTAAAACGTTCCGTTTATATGGGCATTCCATCTTTAGATTTGTCTTGTCCACCGGGGTACTTTTAAAGGTCTGTGTAGGTAGTAAATAGAAGCCCCTACTTTTCCCCTTGCTCTTTTGAGCGCAGCGTATCAACCTATTTCGCTACTAAATGATTACGATGGTTCAAGCCGGACATTCGGTTTCCCTAATCATGGATGGTTGGCAGTGGTCTCGATTCTGGTGTTGTGTTACACCTCGGAGCCTTCCGTTCCCCGCTTCAATCCTGGAGTTGTGATTTCCAAAACTGGGGGTGGCTATCGCCGTTACCCTAACTTCCTAACTTTACTTATCCATTTCTGGGCTTACTATAAGTAATTTGTATGAGTTAGTTCGTTTTGACCTTGGGCTCCCTGCCTTGATTTGTATCGTGRGATACTAATCGTTGGGACATATAAACAGTTATGAGGATGGTCAGGAGTGCGCTCCTTATATTCAACCAAGGGGTTGAAGTCCCCACCAGGCGGTTATTTCAGGTATTTCAACCTTATTTCATGCCTGAACGTCTCGCACCTCTGCTAATAAATATAGCACCAGACAGGAAAGTTAGGACGTATAATGGAGAGGACGAGATGACTAAGAAGACCAAAAATGCCAGCCCCCTATAGTTACGACCTCAGACAAAAAGTTATTGATGCAATTGAACTAGACGGTATGCCCAAAACAGAAGCCAGTCAAGTTTTCCATGTCAGCCGGAAMACCATYAATCYCTGGATGCAAAGAAAAGCACAGACCGGAGACTTCC
>NZ_PKGG01000331.1:0-3827 GCF_046480465.1 Arthrospira sp. PCC 8006 | reverse complement strand
ATCATATCCGAAGATGAAGATAGGCAAAATGTCAGTTAAGGTAGTGATCACATATTCTAGCAGGCTTTTGTGACCCGCCACAAAACTTGAGGAGTCGCGAAATTCATGGTGTTTAAGATGTATCTTTAGTAGGGATTTTCGGTGCAATAGCCGATGGGAGATGTAAAAGCAAAAGTCTGCACAGAAAATCCTCATTAAGAACCATCCAAGGTTGAGGATGAGGCTATTCTCTCGATGAACCTCTGGAGCTAAACAAAGAATAATAGATGCTGCAACTAATGACTTGATCTCTCCCAAGACAACTCCTTTGAACGTAAATTTAGGAAATGGTTGTTCCTTGACTTTGACTACTCTTGCTTTCAGTTTTTTCGCGATAATAGGATTCGTTTTAATGCCGTTCTCAATGAGAAAGCCAATTCCATAAAATGAAAGGGAACCCATTGCCCAATACAGAATTATTTGGGATATCAAGGTAATTTGTATATCTGCCCAAAAATAAGCAAATATTTGCTGAAAAATTGTGCAAACAATAGCAACTTTTAGGTAAAATTCGATGCTCGGGAAGAAACTCAGAAATTTTTGCATTGAGTGGGTATGTTTAAAAAATGGGAGGTTTTTGTTTAATCACATAAATACAAATGTTTGTGTCGAGTAAGAATCTCATTCAAACATATCCTCTCGTACCGGAAGTTGAGGTTGTTCTCGAACTTCCAAAAAGTCCGGGCTCAAATGAGATAAGTTATTCCACCAAGTTTCATCAAAACATGGCGTTTCCTGAGAGTCTTGTTCCTGAGTTAGGCGATCGCCAGCCCTAACCTGATTAACATAGGCTAAAACCCGTTCAAATTGGGATTCCGGAAGGGTTTGAATGGCTTGAATCAGTTTTTCTCTGGCTGTCATCTGTTGTTCACCTCTATAATGTGGGCATGGCCTAACCTCATCATGGCTCACTGTATTATAAGGCGATCGCCGTCAAACCAATTTTAATGATGATTAACAATAGCCAGATTGGAAAGAGCAGAAGTATCGCTGACAACAATCATAGCCAGCCGCGATCGCGCAGGTGCTGGACATCCTGTTCAAAATCTGCTACATCGTAGTGAACACAGATGCCACGCTCTGCCAGCAGCTTTTGAAACTCCATAATATCCATTGTCGCAATTGTGCTGGCACGGCTGAGAGAAACCCGCTCTTGTTCAAACAGGGCCACAGCAATTTCCCTAAGCCAGTCCTTCTGATTAAAGGTTTCAGTTTGGCTAAGGCTATCCGGTAGATTCAGAGTAATTTGCATCCGCTCACCTTCCCACACTCACATTAATTTTCTGGGTCAACTGTCAGGATTAGCCTTTTCCCGGCTCGCGCTCCTGACTCAATTATAATCCCGCCGCCGTAAACCCTKACCAATAATAGGCATTAGCAAAGGGGGGGGGTCATCAAATAAACTCAAATAGTCTTCCACCGCTTCCATTCCTTCCTCCGTCGCCTACTGGTCATATTTCAGCCAGTCAAGAACACCAGAACTTTAATCTCTACTTTCAGGTAATGTCCGTTGTACTTGAGCCAATTTAAACATGAGAACTCTTTGCTTATTATGCAAGGTTAAGATTAATTCATGCTTGTCGGGATAGCGCCACTCCACATAATCAATGAAGTCATCGATTGTACAAGTTTTTTGGGTTCCTCCATGCCATTGATGAAAATCTTCATGCAGTCTTTTGTCAATTGTTAAAATGTTATCTGGATCGGCGCTGAGAAAATGATAAGCATTTTTGTCGTAAAGATGATGACCAACCAGTTCAATTCGTGGGTTATACTTATCTCTAACAGCACCAGTCACCTGACAAGTTTTTTGATCTCTATTTTTGGCAAAGTTCATAGCTTTGTCAATTTGTTTGGGATCTGGAGAAGGCGCGATCGCCAGAAATTCTAATACCGGAGGAGCCACTTCACTCACCCGTTTACAATAAGCCCGCCTCTCCTCTGAGCGCAATTTCAAGGACAATTCTATACTGAGTTTTTCTAAGCCAGACAAAGAGAAGAATCTCATGCCGTCATAATCTTCAAAGTCTATATTCATTCTCATAGGAAAATCCGATCTTTGAATATCTCTAAACGCCTGCTCTAACCTGGAGGAAGTGGTAATAAATATCCGGACTACATCTTCTCGATTAAGCCAGTGACGTTTATTTCTGGAAACTAAAGAAGAACTATTTTCATACAGCGCCCTCCGAATCTTTGCATCTATTTGATTGACGCTGTATTTATCTACTAATGCAATCACTCTTTTTAGGGAAATCTGAGTGGCATCGCCTCTCAAATCCAGATAGCTGGCAATAGCCAAAGCTCCTTCCCGGGAAAAAATCCTAATCGGTTGTTGCTTAGTTACATAATTTTGAACCACAAAATGTAACCATTCTTTGAGTCGAATACTTTCATCGGTCGATGCTTGTAGAAAATCAACTATTTCGTCTAAACCTTGTTGAGTTAGCTCTAAAGATTCAGCCAATTTTATTTCTTCAATATAAAAAACTTCTCTATCAAAAGGCATCTTCAAAATCCAGCAATTATACTCTTGTACATATTTTCCACTTGCTCAAAAATTGCTCTGTCACCCGTTACCAAGTTGTCAGGATGATAAATTTTCGATAATTGATAGTAGGCCATTTTGACATCATTCTTGGTAGCGGTTTTTGGGTCTAGTCCAAATACCTGCCAGGGTTTAAAGTATTTAAAAATATCAATTCCATTAATACAACCATATCCTTCCTGGCTTTGCTCATGGGGAAGAATACCCACAAACTTTCGATAGAGTGTTTCCCAGGTTAGTTGTAAGCGAAAGTCTAACTTGTCCATGCCATCAGTAGCCATCCTGAATGCACCAGATTTTTTCAACTCTGATGTATCCTTGACGCTAAACCGCTCATAAATAGCTTTTTTTAGCTCATGAGTCTTCAGTGAATGAGCTTTATTGCTTGACTTTTGCTGTGATATCTCAAGAACGAAATAGGCAAACTGTTCCAAAAGTTTGGAGTCAACTTGCCTGACTTGAGCAAGACGATCTATCTCAGTCTTTACTTCTGGATCTAGAACTACCTGGGTCATGGGAGTACCACCACAACTTTATTTTATTAATTATACCAAGACATTCATGGTAAGTCAAGGAAAGTGCTTGTGGCAAAAAGGTTTCGTATTCTGCGGGTGTTATCCTGTGGGATAACTGCGTTACCCCTGCCCTAAAAACGCGCCACCTGTTGCGCCACATGAAGTGGGCAGGGTCTGACTTCATCATGGCTTAACTCTCCTCCATTATAATCCCGCCGCCGTAAACGCTGACCAATAAATAATAGGCTGAGGCGAAAGGGGGCATCTACAAACTACCGAGTCGATTGGTTAGGTAATCTCTTAAATCTGAAGGACAGGGTAGACGAGGGGCCAGCAATTCAACGATATTGTTCATATTGATCGGCGATCTAATTTTTAGCTTTACTTTTCCGGTTTTGACCTCTTCTTCCAGTCGGTTCAGAAACTTAATGAAACACCAGAGTTCTTGTTTTCCCCGCAACCAAACTTTTGTCGGGAAGGCTTCCAATTCTCTGATGGTAGAGTCAATTGTCCTCGGATCCGGCTGGATCTTTACATTACAGACTCTTCCTAAGTGAGCAAAAATATCAGGTTGMCAGTTGAGCAGAATTTGATAATTTATATCGACAGTCAAGATTGAAATGTTTATATTATTGGTGTTGGGTTTTTCGCCTAATCGACGAGTAGCTAAAAGCCACGCCATCCACGGTATAAAAACTGGACGATAATCTTGTTGGAATTGATGA
>NZ_PKGG01000300.1:0-4914 GCF_046480465.1 Arthrospira sp. PCC 8006 | reverse complement strand
TCGATTTTTACCGAGAAGATAACGGCCAAAAATTGCTAATTCCTGATGAGTTATACGCGGCTTTGCAAGAGGCTACTTTGGCGAGGATAGAAGCTGAACAACGGGCGGAAGCGGAAAAACAACGGGCAGAAACGGAAAAACAACGGGCGGATGAATTGGCAGCATTATTAAATCAATATCGCCAGCAATTTGGGGATTTAGGTTAATGAATAATTGTAGAGGGAGTAAATAACTGATAACAACCCTGAATAAATACATCAAGAATACAAGAATACAGCTTGTTCGTAAGTGGTTTAAAACATTACCCTGACCCTAAATCTCTCTCCCCCTTCCACAAACTCAGGAGCAGGGGAGAGGGACTTTGAAGGCTTATTGCATGATTACTGGAAGGGCTGTAATAGTCAAGCTGGGTGCAATGTGAATTTGATTTCACGACACCAAGTTGGCGGTAAATGTTAATGAATCAATACTCTGTATTTGATGATCAAAATACTAGCTGGTTTGATAAGTAGGAAAATCCGTATATCCCTGTTTATCAAAAGAGTACCAAACGGACATATCAGCCTGTGGATTTAAAGGCCAGTTATTAGTAAAACGTTCTACTAAATCTGGGTTACTAATAAAGGGACGACCAAAGGCGATCGCATCTGCATGACCGGCTTTAATGGTGGCTTCTGCAGTTTCCTGGGTATAGCCACAGTTACCGATTAAAATACCAGAAAACAGAGGTCTAAATTCAGGTAATGTCATGGGTTCTCCTAGTTTATGAAAACCAAAAGCCAAACCATCTAGGATATCAAGATAACCTAAGTTATACTGATTTAGTTGTTTGACAACATAAGTGAATGTTTCCCGATAATCTAGGGAACCCATATCATTAAAGTTGCCATTCGGTGAAAGTCTAACCCCTACACGATCGCTTGACCAAACGGTGAGAATAGCCTCGGTTACTTCTTTGAGAAACTGAAACCTTTTTTCAATATTTCCACCATATTTATCAGTGCGATGATTAGTTTTAGATTGCAGAAATTGGTCAATTAAATAACCATTGGCTGCGTGAATTTCTACCCCATCAAATCCGGCTAATTGCGCCCGTTCTGAGGCTTTCCTATAGTCTTCGACCACATTTGATATTTCCTCGGTTGACAAGGCTCTAGGAGTCTCGTAGGCTTGCTTACCAAGGGGAGTATGAATATAGTCATCATTGAGTTTAATTGCGGAGGGTGCAACGGGAAGCTGTCCGTTATGAAAGTCGGAATGAGAAGACCGTCCACAATGCCACAGTTGTAGAAAAATTTTACCATTTTTACTATGAACAGCATCAACAATTTTTTGCCATGCTTCGGCTTGTTGATCTGAATAAATACCAGGAGAATTACGCCAACCAATGCCCTGTTTCGAGATAACTGTAGCCTCGGTAATAATTAAACCAGCGGATGCTCGTTGTTGGTAATATTCAGCCATTAACTGATTAGGAATTCGCTCTTCTCCAGCACGCGATCGCGTTAAGGGAGACATAACCACGCGATTGGCGAGAGATAAACTCCCGATCTGAAGGGGACTAAGTAAGTTTTGGGAATTGGTGTTAACCGTCATAGTTTGATCCTGAATAATTAGGGACAGCCTATCATATAGCAATATTATGTTAGTTGTAAACTAGGGGTAGTAACTCTCTGGCTGGCTAGGGAGGATATAGACTGACTTAAAATCTATTAGAATCGGGAGATTTTGGGTGAAATTATCGATATTTACTATTGACAAATTCTGGAGCTTGACTTATGATGAAATCATGGGAAAATGTGGCGGCATATATAAGCCTAAATTAATCATCCTGGTATTGAGACTGCTAGAATATCTAAAGACTAATAACTGTTAATATGCAACCCGTAGATTATACCACCCTGATAGCGTCCTGTTGTGAATTGCGGTCTAACTGGTTACCAGCAAGACTTGAACAGGTGTATCAGCGCGATCGCTTTACTATTTCTCTGGCCCTACGAACGCTGAAGGGTAGGGGCTGGTTAGACATTTCTTGGCATCCCCAAGCGGCACGAATTTGTATTTCTACGCCGCCGCCACGGGTTGCTGATACGTTCACATTTAGCGACCAATTGCGACACCAACTGAGTGGTTTGGCTTTAGTAGATATTGCAGAAGTTGCGCCCTGGGAAAGGGTTTTAGATTTGCAATTTGCGAAGCGTCCGGGAGAACCTGCTCTCTGGCATTTATATGTAGAAATAATGACGAAATATAGCAATGTCATTTTAACAGGAAAAGATAACTTAATTGTGACGGCGGCGCACCAAGTAAGTTCTCAACAGTCTAGTGTTCGTCCGATCCAAACAGGCGATCGCTATGAATTACCGCCCGGTCTGACTGACCCCATTCCTAAGCTAGAAGAACCCCTAGAAAAGTGGCAAGAAAGAGTTAGTTTAATTCCCGATTTACTGAAACGACAGTTAATGAAAAGCTATCGAGGTTTAAGTTCGACTTTAGCGTTGGGTTTAATGGCGGCGGCGAATTTGGAAAGCGATCGCACTACGGACAGTTTAAGCCATGGAGAGTGGGAAAAACTATTCCAGCAGTGGCGACAGTGGTTAACAGCGTTAGAAACGGGTAAATTTGAACCTGTTTGGACAGCCACAGGTTACAGTGTTCTGGGTTGGGGAAAGATAGGGGAAAGTCCGGGAAATGTGCAGGAACTTCTCAATGAGTATTACACCGAGGAATTAAACGGTCAAGAGTTCCGACAATTACAGCATCAAATCAGCCAAAAGTTGCAGACACTCTTAAAGAAATTGGGGGTAAAGTTAGCGGAATTTAACCAGCGCCTACAACAGTCAGAAAAAGCGGATTTATATCGTAGTCAAGCGGACTTATTAATGGCTAGTTTACATGAGTGGCAGCCGGGAATGAAATTAATCACCCTCGCTGATTTTGAAACATCTGCACCTGTAAAAATTCCCCTAGAACCGGAAAAAAATGCGGTGCAAAATGCCCAAGGTCTCTATAAACGCCATCAGAAACTGAAACGCGCCCGCATGGCGATCGCCCCATTAATTAAAGCAGTAAGGGAAGAAATCAATTATCTGGAACAAGTAGAAGCGGCTCTATCTCAAGTTGCTAATTATAGAAAACCGGCAGATTTACAAAACCTGAAAGAAATTCGAGGGGAATTAATCGAGGAAGGATATCTAACTATTCCGGACTATCGCCCCCAAAACTTAGGGACAGAAACGGAATTTTATCGGTATGTAACCCCTGGTGGTTTTGAGTTATTAGTAGGTCGGAATAATCAACAAAACGATCGCCTAACATTTCGGGTAGCCACGGACTATGATTTATGGTTTCATACCCAGGAAATTCCTGGAAGCCATGCTTTATTAAGGCTTCCACCGGGACAGGTTGCTGATGATCATGATTTGCAGTTTACGGCTAATATCACGGCCTATTATAGCCGCGCGCGCCAAAGCGAACAGGTCCCGGTGATTTACACCCAGCCGAAATATGTTTATAAACCGAAGGGGGCGAAACCGGGAATGGTTATCTATAAACATGAACAGGTTTTGTGGGGTGTACCTCAACAGGCGATCGCCCTTTTGGGACGAGATGGCTAACAAGTTAATTTTTTTTAAAAAATGTTGTGCTTTTTGTTACAATGTAATCGAGAGGTTTGAGAATTTATACCCGCTACTGAAGGCGGAACGCCCAACTCGGGTATCCTCAAATCGCAACAACAACGGTATCCTTATTTAGTTTGACCAGTCCCCGTCAGGAGTCTGGTCATTTTCATTAAGCCCGACCGGGAGCCTGACCGGGAAGTTGATCACAACGGATCTCTATCATAAATCCATCGGGGTCATACAAGTAGATACCGCGACCTGTGGGGCGGCTGATAGGTCCTCTGGCGATCGCCACATGATGATTCTGTAAAGCCTCAACAGCGGTATCAAATAGAATCGGATCAATATCAAAAGCCAAATGATTCGGCCCAGTAAACTCATGGGTTGGGTCAGGGTGGGGAGGTTGTAGGTTGGGTTCAGCAAATAAATCAATTACTGTACCATCACCGGTGACAAAGTTGGCTACTTTTCCGGCTTCAACTAATGATTTGAGGGTACTAGGAACCTCATCTCCGGTCAATTCATGGAGTCCGAGAACTTTGCCATAAAATTGACGAGAAGCCTTGATATCGGCAACATTTAAGGCGATATGATGGACGCGACGTAGCATCCCAGGGGTTAAGCACTTTTGATGGTGATTGGAGATAGTCTGCATGGTGATCACTCCGCCAAATAGCTATTCATCCATTCTAACTAAATTAATCTATAACTGGTGTGATATTTTCTGTGACTTTGTAAATTTTTGATGAAGTATATTGTAGCATATTTATTCCCGAAATGCCAGCCCAAATCAATCCCCATAATTCTATGTAAATCGGATTACCAATAGTTAGAGTATTCTGGTTGACCCCCACGATTATCCAAAAATTGCTATAATTGCCGATCAGATTAAACCCATCAACTCGACCATTCACAAATATTCTATGGTAAGACCGATTTTTAAGAGTATTAAAATTAGTGCGATCGCCTTAATGTTAGTAGCCGTAGGATTCCATTTTCCCACCCTTTCCGCAGCCCAAAATCAGTCGGAAGAAGTAGATCTAGGAGTTCTCGATCCCTTTGCGCCTAACCCCCTGCTGAGTCAAGAAGCTGACCCCTTATTACCGAACCCCCCCACAGACGGAAACATCCTCAGTGAAAGTCAGCAAGAAACCCTCGCCCCTGAACTCGATCGCCTGAACGCCGAAGCCACGGCTCTCCTGGCGGCGGGAAATGCGATCGCCGCCTTTGAATTATGGACTAGGGAACTGCGTTTACGTCGCTATTTCGGACCCTTAGAAGAAATCGCCGC
>NZ_PKGG01000362.1:0-3161 GCF_046480465.1 Arthrospira sp. PCC 8006 | reverse complement strand
CAATTATCTGAGAATTCATCCCAAAATTCCTCTGAACTATCTTGGTTCCATATAGTGCTTAACTTGCCATCATATTTTTCTGGTAATTTCTCCCTAGCTTCCCTTTTCTGTTTACCGAAACTCCATTCTTCACCTTTTTCGTCACCCCACTTTTCAATCGTTCCTTTACCACCAGGAACCATTGAAACAATAGCCGTTGCAAGTGTTGAAGGACTTTTATCTAAAAACATTTTAACAACCCGTCTACCATGTTTAAACAGTTGCCATGCTATGGCTTTCATAGCCATGTTAAATGACTGTTTAACGTATGAGCCGAAAGCTGTAGATACTTCCCTAAGCATTTCAGGTCCTTTGCTTAAGGCAATGTGCATAGCAGCAGCTTTGTTGATAAATGCGATGCCGATGGTAGGTAATACTCCACAAACTAATTTACCTGCCATATTACCCAAAAAACCGGCGGTAGTACTAATAAATTGATTAGCAATATTCATCATATTTTTGTCTATCTGTTCATCTGATATATTCCAATTGAAGTTCCAGAAACTATCCGAGTTAGACGTGATAAATCGTGCTACTTTCTCAAAACTAAAGTTAGATAAAAACTTAGTAATTCCTTCCCATAACCAACCTCCAAAACTTTTGCCCCATTCAACAACTTTACCAGTTATTTTAGCCCATAGCTTGCCAAACCAACCCATCTCTTGAGTAGATGTTCTCTGGGCTAAATTAACTTGTCTAACGCCATTCCTACCTATACTGCTACGAGTTTGACGGCTAGACAAGCTACGAGTACTCCTTAGCATTCTCGCGCTTCTGGCAACCATTACAAAGTTCCTCTCAGTGGGTTATCGCCGTCAATCAATTCGGTTTCTATCTTGATATCAGGAAAGTCTTTTTTCAATAATTCTTGTACTTTATTAGTCTCCTGTTCTCTAATCTCGTCTTGTTTTTTCATTGAATCATATAACCTAGTTAAATCGGCTAATATGTCTTTTGACGGGTCATTACCATTAACTTGTAAAGTACCTTGCGCTCTAACTATTGAGAATATTTCCTTTATTTGATTTAAGGCTGTCTGTAGTGTTTCTTTCGCGTTCTTTTGATTAGTGATTTTAACTTTACTTTCGTTAGGCTCTAACAGTTCCTCGAATGATTCAGCTTCTGGAGTAAACGCTGTTTTTAGTTTCTCGTATTTTTCCTCGGTTTCAAATCCTAAATAGTCTAATATTTCCGAGACTTCCCTACCAGCTTTAAAGGCTGCCGCGTGCGCTAACCCAGTCTCATGTAAACAGGTTAAAACAGCGTTTTGGGTCACTTGGTGACTAATAGCTATCTCCATTACCATCCCGAATATTTCCGCTATCGCCTCAGCTAAGTTAGGCAATTTGATTTCCGCGTGTTCCTGTTCTTTGGTCATCAAATTTACGTCATCAATCTCGACTTTAACTTCAAACTCACCCCATCTTTCGTCATCGATGTCAAATCGATACATTAACCATTCTGGCAATGTATTTATTCGTTTAATTCTGTTCTCTGGATTATCAGCATTAACCGTTATTTTTTTCTGGCATTTCAGCCGGGAAGGATTCAGGGTCTAGGAACTCGTAAATCCTTCTAATCATTCCGCAGCATTCTTCGTTCATATCTGGTATTGTTACGTTTCTAACATTGTCATTTTGGGGGTAAAAATCCTTGTCTTCGGATAGAATATATAACTTATAGCTATAACTGGCTGTTCCGGTATTTTTCCAACCGTTAGATTCGCTCTCCCAGTGAGTGTAAGTATTAACAGGAGGCACTGGATACCAATAACTATCTGTAGTAATAGGGTATGTATATCCTAACGTCCATCTAAAAACGCTTCGTTCCTTTCGTAAATAAACGGGTCTATCACTCTCCGGAACCTCCCATAAATGTAGATGTTTTAATACAGCCTCCGGGTATTTAGTCCAAATAAAACTAGGGCTTGTGCCGAAACTACCCTTGGTGTAATAGCACGAACCCAGCTCTGGAGTTTCTATAAACCTTTCGGCATAAGTAATCCTCCAATCTGATGGCACATAATAAGGTCTTAACGGTAACGCCCACCTATTGTTATATGGTCCCCCTGAGCTTGTTGTGACCTCTCCTTCGTGATTACTTTTTGTGATAGTAATGTTATCTTGCCATCTGACAATAACATCTAACCCTAATTTAATCACGTCAAAACCAAAGTCTGTTTGGTCTTGTTGTTCCCATAAATTAATATTACTTATGGCTTGTTTTTTAGTAGAATAATTATCTCTGATTTGCGCGAAAATCATCAACCACCACTTTCCATCATTTTTAACAGGATAATCACGAGGGTTTGGCATTTCGTCCCCCAATTTTGGCGGTCGCCTTCCTTTATCATCATCTACCTCGTCACCGCTATTAGGACCGCCAAAACCTCTACCAGCACCACCCTTTCCCCTAGGTTTTTTTCCTCCCTTTGGTTCATCTCTACCGGGTGGCTCCCTACGACGATGGTCGTCACCAGCGCCACGAATTGGTTCATCTCTCTTTGATGGTTCCCTACGACGATGGTCGTCACCAGCGCCACGAATTGGGTCTGGTTCCCATAGCCTCCTAGTAGGGTCTGGTTCCCATAGCCTCCTAGTAGGGTCTGGCTCTCGCAGGTCAAATGTGTTTCTAACCATTTAAATAATCACATTAAAGTAGTAATATTATACTAACAAATAATTTATTAATAGGTGGTTAAAATGGTGAGAGGTGTTAAAAATATCACGGCTAATATAAACGCTGCTAACTGGAGTAACGCCATAGAGTTATTTAACGGGACTATTTTAGAATCATTAATAACAGAAAGATATAAATATGATATCGGTATTTACAGYTATATATCATCGTTAAACGCTAGGTGTTATATCCCTAATATTGCGATGTCAGAAGTGCCTAAAATTTATCCAGAGGATAGTTATTATCAAAGATGGCAAAAAAAACAGGAAGTGTTGCAGGGAGCGGTAGATTTACAAATATTTTATGGGAATATGGCAACAGAAAACGGGTTAAATTTAGGGATTGTCAAATTGCCATATTATGGAGGCATTCACACCGAAAACCTGTTAATTGAATTAATCACTAATCAAAACGAAGGTTTAGCAATTGATAGCAACTCAATA
>NZ_PKGG01000011.1:0-53714 GCF_046480465.1 Arthrospira sp. PCC 8006 | reverse complement strand
ATGGACTCGAGCGGTCGGGTAATCAATACCTGGGCTGATGTCATCAACCGGGCTAACCTGGGTATGGAAGTAATGCACGAGCGTAACGCTCACAACTTCCCCTTAGATTTGGCTTCTGCTGAGTCTGAGCCTGTAGCTTTGGTTGCACCTCAAATCGGCTAATTTATAGCTTCGATTAAATTAAGCGCCTCCCACCAGGGGGGCGCTTTTTGTTTGTTTAACTCTCTGAGGAATTATCGCCGACGGGGTGAGGGAGTCCTCCTGTTTGTATTGATTGACTTAAACCCCACAGAATATCGACTAATTCGGCTCCGATTTGACCGGAAGAAATTGGACAGGGTTGATTGGCTTTAACACATTGAAAAAAGCGATCGCATACTTGTTTTAAAGGTTCCCCAGGTTCGACCTGTAAAACTTCCCGACTTTGACCTGCTCCTTTCCAGCCACCATTGACAGGTTCTAAATAGCCGCGTTGTAGGGTTAAAGGAGACTCGGAAGATAATTCATCAAAAATTAATGTTCCTTGGCTTCCGACGACTGCTAAACGGCGCTGTTTGTCAGGATTTAACCAGCATAGATGTAGAAAAACTTGAAAGTTATCGGGGTAAGTGAGGGTAGCTAATACTAAATCAGATAAACCTGGTTTACTACCGGGAAATGCTGGGGAATTATCCTCCGTTTGCAAAAGGCGATCGCCTTGTAGCCAGACAGTTCCGGTGGCTTGTACGGCTACAGGTTTTTGACCCAACCAGGTATTAAAGATAGCAATATCATGAATCGCTAAATCCCACAGAGCATCAACATCTTGGCGGACAGGTTCTAAGTGGGTGCGAGTAGCATAGCCATAGCGTAGTTGACCTAAGACACCTTGAGCAAGGACTTGTTTACCCCGGTTAACGACTGGATGAAATAGATAGGTATGATCGACAAATAATTGTCGATTTTGCTGTTGAGCCAGTTCCCAAAGTTCCCAAGATTTAGCGGGGTTTATGGTTAAAGGTTTTTCAGCTAAGACATGATAGCCACGTTGTAGCGCGGCTGAAATTAAGTGATAATGAGTGCCGGCGGGAGTAGCGATCGCCACAGCTTGTAGTCCCGGAACTTCCAGAGCCGCCAACCCATGCTCAAACATTTGTTCGGGGTTGAGTGTAAATCGTTCTCCCACAGCTTTTAACTGTTCGGAATTACTATCAGCTACTGCTATTAACTCAAACCCAGAATGATTTTGAAAATTTCGGATCAAGTGGACACCCCAGCGTCCTGTACCGAGAACTGCTATTTTAATCGGGTCATTCATTATCTGTTTCTCCTCCATTTTTGGCTACTGATAAAAAAGCCACACGAGCCGCCGCCTGTTCAGCAGCTTTAATAGTTTTACCTGTTCCTGTACCTAATTGTTCGTCCCTCAGCCACACGGAAGCGGTAAAGCGCCCTTCATCACCAGCATAACCTGTTTCATTAACTTTATATTGGGGCAAAATTTTATAGCAACTTTGAGTCCATTCTTGGAGAGCAGCCTTATAATTTTGGCGAGCCGGATCATTAAAAATCTCAGTAGCTCGCTCTAGCAGGTGTGGATCTAACCAAGGACGAATTAACTCTAGGGTATTGGTACTGAGATATAGTGCAGCCAAAACCGCCTCAAAACAATCTGCTAAACGAGATTCTTCTCCCAGGCGATCGCGGGTAGCACTTCCTCCCACCAGCAAATATCTTCCCAAACCATAGCTCTCAGAAATTTCCGCCAGAATGCGATCGCTCACCAAAATAGATCGCACCGCCGCAAACTCTCCCACTGGTGCATTAGGATAGGTTTCAAACAGAAGCTCTGAAGCCGCTAAACGCACCACCGAATCACCCACAAATTCCAGTTGTTCATAATTATCCTGACTTGAAACACTGGGATGAGTTAGTGCCAAATCAAGCAATTGCCATGCAATCTTATGTTGAGGAGATAATCCCAACCGTTCAATTAACTTTTCTAACTGATGTTGTCGTTGTGGATGAGTAACTCGGTTAAACTTTTGCAACTTTAATTACCTCAAATTTAACTTTTATGGTATCTTTAATAGGTGGATTTAACCATGATTATAACATATGATATCGTCGATATGTTAGGTTAATTATGATTAAATTTCCGCCAAGATGTAGGCATTCAATCATGGCAAAGTCTGCCCTAAAAGTAGATTATTTTAGCATATATATTGAAAGTTTGACAATTTCTGCTGTCCTGGTCAGGTTCACGGTTGACTTTTGCCTGCCCAAATCACTATAGAATTGAGGTTAACTGTAGTTATTGAGATCACCATGCGTATTGCTCACAACATCACAGAATTGATTGGTCGTACCCCTTTGGTACAACTGAATCGAATTCCTCAAGCTGAAGGCTGTTTAGCTCAAATTGTGGTTAAACTCGAAGGGATGAACCCGACAGCCTCAGTTAAAGATCGCATTGGAGCATATATGATCGAAGTTGCGGAACTCGAAGGCTTGATCGCTCCAGGTAAGACTACCCTAGTTGAACCTACATCAGGAAATACTGGCATTGCGTTGGCTATGACGGCGGCTGCGAAAGGCTATGAGTTAATTCTAACCATGCCTGATAGCATGAGTTTAGAACGGCGTTCTATGCTCCGCGCCTATGGAGCTAAATTAGAATTAACCCCCGGTTCTAAAGGGATGAAAGGAGCCATTCAGCGCGCTTATGAACTGGTCGATGCGGTTCCCAATACCTATATGTTACAGCAGTTTAACAATTCGGCTAATCCAGAGGTTCACCGCCGCACTACGGCTGAAGAAATTTGGCACGATACGGATGGACGGGTTGATATTTTAATCGCGGGAGTGGGAACCGGTGGTACAATTACGGGGGCTGCGGATGTGCTTAAACAACGAAAACCACAATTAAAGGCGATCGCCGTTGAACCCACTAACAGTCCGGTTCTTTCTGGTGGTGAACCTGGACCCCACAAAATTCAGGGTATTGGTGCAGGATTTGTACCAGAGGTGCTGAAAGTGGAACTAATTGATGAGGTAATTACAGTTAGTGATGAGGAAGCCTTTAGCTATAGTCGCCGTCTAGCCAGGGAAGAGGGGTTACTATCTGGGATTTCCTCCGGTGCGGCTTTGTGTGCGGCGATTAAAGTGGCTCAAAGACCAGAAAATCAAGATAAGTTAATTGTGATGATTCAACCGAGTTACGGGGAACGTTACCTGAGTACGCCGTTATTCCAAGATTTATATGAGGAACAACAAACCCTGCTAATTAATAATTAATAAAAGGGCGATATTGTTCGTTGGGGAGAGGGTTGATCATGATTCCTTCTCCCTCGCCAATCTGTCTAGGAAATCTTGAGCGATCGCATAGCGGATGCTCCGAAATGAGTGCTAAAAGCAATATTCATATTTTCCAGGGACTCAATCAGCCAAACGACTTGGGGTCGTTCAAAATTGCTATAATGGGTAAATAACACAGCGAATCGTTTTTCTAGTTCTCGTTTGGTTTGCCGACATACCAGAACAATTTTTAGCATTAAACCCATGACGTTAGTTACACCGAGGTTATTGGTGAGGTCAATTAAGACAAAATGCTGAGGTTTTTGCGGACTTTCAACTACCAAAAAATCTAATAGCCTTTTACAGGTTCCGGCAACTAGACTACTGTTGACGCTATGAGAATCATTGTGGGATAGGGTATTTTTTAGGGTTTGCTCCAGCCGCCTTTTAAAGTAACGGTTAGCATATTTCCCATCCATAGAGCTAGTTAAATACTCATATAGATCCCCTTTAAAACTATGATATGAACCGGCTTTACTACTCTGTTTCAGAAATAGTCGAGAGGACTCGTTATAGGTGTATCCCCCATCTACTTGTCCGGTAAAGTGGTCAATAGCTTGGCTAAGTTGGCGATCGCTCAATAGGGTAGGATTATGGGGAGGATTTACCCCCAATTCCTGGAGGGTGGTTTTTTGTTGATAGCTAATGTATTGATACAAGTCGCGATCAAATTTCCGTCCCGCCGCCTCCTGCATTTTCCGAATTTGCTGACGTTGATCAATTTCACTATGATCGGTCAAAAAACAATGTTCGTACAGATAGGGATAACGAACAATCAAATTTTCTAGCTTGGGTTGACAATCTGGTTCGGGTTTGGTGCTATCTTGAAAAGCATTAGCGAGCCGACGTAGTGCCTGATATTGGTCAGTTTGCACAAATTTGTAGAGTAATCTACGCAAACGATGAGCGGTCCAGGAAGAGGGTAAAGTAGTCGGTTGTATGAGCAGTATATCAATCAGTTCTGGAATAGCCCACTGTAGACGGGACTGCTTCTGCCATTGGTTCACCAAAATATAGCAGCAGCGGTTAATTATAAACGGAAAGCGATCGCGGACTGATTCGGAATCAACAATTCTTTCCAAGGCTTGCCAAACTTCCGTGACTTGATATTCCTGTTCACCCAAAAACAGACCACGAAAAGAAGCAAGCATCTCCTGTGGGGACGACACCCCAACCAACTTTTGCAAGTGGTTGTACAGGAGTTGCTCGTCCAAGGTCGTCTGATGATAGTGGGTGAACCCATAATTCATCACGGTAATTTCTCTATCCTCATCAAGAATTAATTTTTACCTACCAACAAACACAGCGAACACTGACCCTTGAGACTGGCACGACCAAAACTGATCAGAACTGATAGGTCTGATCAAATCCTTAAAATATGTCCCTAAACCCAGCCCATGACGACAGGAAACGGGGAAAAATGCTATAATAGATGCGATAGTTCTTTGTTTAGTCCCCATGTCTGTCCTGTGGTACAGGAGTCAGACGGACACTAAGGTTAAGTATCTAACACCCGTCTACCCACATTCTAGGCAAAACATAACACCAAGTCTATAAAACTTTGGTAAAATTTGCCGAAAGTTTGTAAAGATTCGGTAAAGGTGTGTTGCTAGGTCCGCGCTAGGGGAATTAATTCTCAAATTTTTCTAAGGTATCGATCGCCTTTTGGTATTTCTCGAAATTACCCAAATCCATATATAGGTCTGCGGACTTCTGTAGGTCAAAGATAGCGCCTTGGCGATCGCCAATTTGGTAGCGACTGATGGCTCGGTTATAATAAGGTTCTGGGTCTGATGGGTTGATCTCAATGGCTTTGTTATAGTCATCAATAGCCCTTTCACGATCGCCAATGCGATAGCGAGCATTCCCGCGCTTGAAATAGGGTGCTGGGTTTCCGGGGTTAAGGCGGATCGCTTCAGTAAAATCATTAATCCCCGTTTGATAATCTTTAAGATTTTCCGAATAAATTAATCCCCGCAGATAGAAAGCCCGATCATGAGAGGGGTCGAGCCTGATCACCTGGGTAATATCATCAATAGCCGGCCAGTATTGTTGAACTTTGACACGGGCAATGGCACGATTATAGTAGGCATCAACATATTCAGGATTAAGGCGGATAGCTTGGGTAAAATCAGCGATCGCCTCAGTCAAGTTATTGCCACCCTTAAACCTTACCACTCCCCGGTTATAGTAAGCGAGGGCATAGTTACGGTTCAGGCGAATAGCTTGGGTAAAATCAGCGATCGCCCCTTGTTTATCTCCCCGTTGGTAACGGGCGACACCGCGATCAAAAAACTCTTTAGCGGTTATTTGACTAACAACCCCTGGAGAAGACCGGGCTACCACAGACGGKGGGACTGCCTGAGTTAAAACTATAGTTGTCAATATAACAACAGACTTGCACAGGGCGATCGCATTAGTACGCATAACAACTTTATTTCTGAAATCCTGATCCAGACCACCTCAACCTAGCAACATCATGACATAAGTTAAATGAAGTGGGCGCTTAATATTCTAGCTTATGCCCATTGATGGAATTCCAAGGGGCTATCGGCACGCTAGGCTGTGGGATTTCACACACCACACACCCACTATAGGACCGATAGCCTGAGCGGGTTTGGGCTTATCGGAAACCGACAGCAGCTTGCCACACAAAAGCCAACAGCAGGAAAAATACGGGAATAACGGGCAAAATATCAACAACCGGGCTAAAAATCGAGTAGGCTTCTGGCAGTTTTGCCAATAGCAGTGCTGCTTCCATGAATCAATTAACCTTTTACTAAAAATATGGCTTACAGAATTTTAACAAATCTTGGCGACAATTCTCATTTAAGCGATAATTTCTGAGATGATCGGGCTATGGTTAGCAATCAACTTGCAAATATTGTCCGAACTCGTCAGTCATGCGATCGCTCAAAATCGCGTCTCGGATACGGGTAGTAAACCTAATCAGTTCAGTAACATTATGAATACTCAGGAGAGTATAGGCTAAAAGTTCCTTAGCGCGTACCAGATGACTAATATAGGCGCGGCTAAAATTTTGGCAAGTGTAACAAGGACAACTGGGGTCGAGGGGGCGAAAGTCCTCTCGAAATTGGGCATTTTTCAAATTCCAGCGTTCTCCGGCCACCAAAGCCGCCCCATGACGAGCCAAACGGGTAGGAATGACACAATCAAATAAATCTATACCAGATGCGATCGCCTGTGCCATTTCCCGGTAAGTTCCTATCCCCATCAAATATCTAGGCTTATGGTCTGGCAAAATGGGGGTAGTGACACGAACCACCATTTCCATTAAATCGGTAGGTTCACCGACACTCACCCCGCCAATGGCATAACCTGGTAAATCAAATTCTACTAATTTTTTAGCTGCTGCCACCCGTAAATCTGGGTAAACTCCCCCTTGTACGATACCAAACAGGGCTGCCTCTGGTCGGTTATGAGCAGCTATGCAGCGTTCTAGCCATCTAACAGTGCGATCGGTAGCTGCGATCACATCTTCCCTAGAAGCCGGATAAGGGGGGCACTCATCAAAGGCCATAATCACATCAGCCCCCAATTGATTTTGGATCTCAATGGAGCGTTCTGGGGACAATTCAATAATTGCTCCATCGTGAGGCGATCGAAACCGCACCCCCGCTTCTGTCACCGTCCGCATTTCACTGAGACTAAAAACCTGAAAACCTCCTGAATCCGTTAATATCGGACCATTCCAGCCCATAAACTTATGTAGTCCCCCCGCCGCCGCCACAATTTTTTCCCCTGGTTGTAGGTGCAAATGATAGGTATTGGATAGCACCATCTGAGCGCCCGTATCCAGGAGTTGAGCTGGGGTCAAAGTTTTGACATTAGCCAAGGTTCCCACTGGCATAAATCGGGGAGTTTCCACGATACCATGGGGAGTGACAAAAACCCCTGCCCTCGCTTGAGTTTGAGTGCAGCGAGCCTGTATTTGAAACGAAAATGATTCGGGCATGAAGTTAAACTACAAAACTGAGAAAATCATATCAATTGATGACAATTAAAAGGGACAATCATCATCATCAATGGGGGTATCCCAGTTATTTGATAGGACTTGATCCATGACCGCATCAAAGGCGGCGGCTTGTAAATTCCTTGTCGCCTGGTCTTGTAAAGGATTAGACAGGGGAACTAATCGCAGTAATCGCCCATCTTGCACTAAGTCGAAATAGGTTTCATTATCGGAGGATTGTTTGAGTTCGAGATAATCAAAACTGTAAACATTCAAATATAAAGCATGGTTAGCAATGAGAGTAGCCTGCTGTTGATCCGCAAACACTTCCAGGATATGACCTTCGCCTTGACTTTTTACCTGGCTGTCTTGGATATGTATATAGCGAACCCTACCGAGGTCAACCAGCAACTTCTGCATATCGCGCTTGTTAACAACGATTCCGGTATCGATAATACATGGAGCAGACACCCTGCAATTTAATTGATCGTAACTCATAGAGCAAAAGCCTCTAGTTTTATAGTTTCTCCTAAACCAAAACCGCCACCTGGCACCTTTACCTAGTTAAGCCGATAGTTATAAGGTCAGTTTCACGCAGAGAGTTTAGGACAATTTAGCACCCTAGGTATGACAGATTTTTTCCCTGAACCGTTGACCGTATAAGGCTTAACGAAGCAAGTTTTGAGAAAAACAGAGTAATTGTACTACTTAGATTGTCTCGCCACTTGCATTCTTCTCAGAAATCTACCGATAACCCGGTGGCTGAGATTATATTTCAGCTTGGGTGTGTTGGAGATCTAACTTTATACACAATTGTAGCAAAGGTAGGACTGTGAAAGTCGATCTGATCAGATTTTCTTGATGTTTCTTGACTTTTAACTTTACATAGCCGGTTGGAACTATCTGGGCGGTATTAGAGTATATGTTTAGACCCCAACAGGTTTCATCTCAATTGTGGCATAAGCTAAGAAATATTATAGAGCTATGGCAAAATCGAAGTTTAAGTTTTATGGGTTTTGAGACAGTCTGGCGATCGCTCATTAGGTATATGGAACAGCTACGAGCGGCTTTAGCTGCTGCTGTGGCTTTCTATACCTGCTTACCTATTCCTCCGTCTTGGACGTTGGAGTTTCGGGGAATTGCGAGACTCGCGCCGGTAATGGGGTTAATGATTGGGGGATTGTTAGGGCTGGCTGATATAGGTTTGCAGTTGTTGGGCTGTCCGGTATTAACGCGGGCGGCTTTGGTAGTGGTAGGTTGGATTGCCATTACCGGGGGACTGCATTTAGATGGGGCGATGGATACTGCTGATGGGTTGGCGGTGACTGACAAGAAGCGACGCTTAGAGGTGATGGCTGATAGTTTAACTGGGGCTTTTGGGGCGATCGCCGCTGTAGCTATTTTACTGCTAAAAACCGCCGCCCTAGCTGATTTAGACGGCACACGCTGGTTAATTTTGATGGGGGTGGCTGCTTGGGGACGCTGGGGACAGCTAGTGGCGATCGCTCGTTATCCTTA
Source organism: Arthrospira sp. PCC 8006 (assembly GCF_046480465.1). Lineage (NCBI taxonomy): Bacteria > Bacillati > Cyanobacteriota > Cyanophyceae > Oscillatoriales > Microcoleaceae > Arthrospira > Arthrospira sp. PCC 8006. The sequence continues at coordinate 44,887 of NZ_PKGG01000011.1, read as the reverse complement.
TCTGAAAGCAGAAGGAAAGGGAGCATTTCACAAAGATTTGAGCTATTCTCCCTTGGATTTACTCCCCGGGGTTTTGCTACTTTCGGGGTTGAGTGGCTTGCAGATTTGGTTAGAACCCGATCGCTGGCTGGTAGGGGTGGGTCTACTGCTTGGGGGAAGTGCGATCGCTATTCTGACAGGAATCTGGTTAAACTACCGCCTAGGCGGGCATACCGGAGACACCTATGGGGCTGTGGTTGAGTGGACAGAAGCCCTATTATTATGTTTACTGGTAGCCCTAGAGGGAGATTAACCAAGGGGGATTATTTTTTGGGTTCTACCCAAACTTTTATCCCCTCAACTCGTAAAGATTGCCCACGAGTACCACAATATTGACCATTACTACAAACGGGAACATCTCCCTTATTTTGAATATGGGCATTATAGAAAACATCATATTTCGGGGCTTCTGGTCCAGTGAGCTTAATCGCAAAGCCTTCTATTTGGCGATTTGTGCCGGGTTCTCCCACCATTTGACCGTTAGAGGCTGTGGGACTATCACCAACTTGAGCAATATGAGCCATGTATTGTATATCCAAACCCGGAACCGGAGGATTAATCGCCATTTGGAAAGCCTCCAAGCGGCGACCTTGACCCTTAGTGCCAGCATATTCTCCGCCGCCAAAATCGCGATCGCCTAACCCCTGTAAATGCACTCTCACGCGCAACCCCACACTTCCCGGTTTAACTTCCGCTTTCCCTGTCGGCTGACCGACAATGGCAGTATTGCCAAACACAATATTTTGTCCATCAATAGTCAGAGGTTTCGGGTTAATTTCCACACTGGGAACAATAATCACATCACTGGGGGCTGTAGTGGTGGTAGGTTCTTCTAAGATGATAATATCTGGGTTAGCCGTGGGACGTTCAACTGCTGTCACATTCAATGGCGGTTGAGTGGTTGTTGACCCCCCCGACTGACTGACAATTTTTCCTCTGGAAATAGCTACCCCCAAAGATTTCCCAAAGGCATTTTCGAGAATTTCTGCCGATTTTGCCCACTGTTCATCATTGAGTTGGTCTCCCCTATTCACCAAGTTTAGGAGAATATTGAGGGGATGCTCTCCGGTGAGCAATGCTTTTACCCGTGGGTCTGATTTGAGATCTATTTGGGAAATTTGCTGTTTGAGTTGTTGCGCCTGTTTGTGGGCCTGTTGTAGGGGTGCAAAGTCTTTCTGTTCGCTGTGGGTCAGCCCGAGAATTTGCTCTAGCAAGGATAAAACCTGCTGAGGAATGGCTCCCTCATCTGTGACTGGGGTTATTTTTTGGTATAACTGCTGTAACTCTACCAGGGATCTAGCGGCTAGGGCGGTGGTTTGTCCCCGGTTTTGTAGTGTTTGTTGGAAATTGGCGAAATCACGGTTATAGTTAATCAACCCTTGCAGTAACTGATCCGTTATGGGAGTTCCTGAGTCTTTTAGGGCTTTTGCTGCTTGTTCTAATGCCTGCCCTAGTTTAGGGTAGCGATCGCCTAAACTGTTTAGATATTGTTGTAGGTCGTCTGTTGCCATCATTTCCCCTCCATTACTGATCAGATCATCCCTCGGCTCATCATAAATTATGGCGATCCAGGCAGGCAAGAGGTTGGGGAAAACTACACGCTGTACATCAACTAGGCCTACAATTGCCTAAAATTATGGATATCCGTGATCTGGCTCACCTGGTAAGCGTGGACTTAGATCATAGGCTGATCAGCCGAACATCACAAGTGACACCATATCAGAATCACTGCCCTTATCTTGACAAACAGCGATACTAAATATAGTTTAAACCAATCACAACTCCGTAATTTCACTATGCTGTGTATTCAAGATGTAGTCCAACAAGCGATCGCCACTGGTTATTTAACCTTGGAAGCTGAAAATCAACTCCGGTACATTCTCCAAAATTCTCAATATGATGCTATTGAACTCAATGCTTTTGCTAACTTGCAAGTAGCCGCTATGAGTGGACAGGTCCGACAAGAATCTCGCGAAATTTTATCATCTCAGTCTATGGCGGCTTCTCTTAACTAGATGCAGCTTTGGCTGATTGGAAAATTCATTGACTCAAGACTGATCCGACAATTTAGTTATTGTCTATTTACCTAGGTTCAACGGTTGCCTTAATTTCCGATTGATGCTGCTATTTTATAGCTCATCTAGCCTCGTAATGAACGGATATTTTTGGCTGTGACTATCTAAGTTTTGGGTTAGTTAACTAACTGCCATTTCCTCTCTTGAAACCCTGAGAATTTCCCCTTTCCGACTGCTTTGGCGATCGCTATGTCAAAATTTCCATAAAATTGGGTATTCATTTTCCAGATGATCCGTAACTATACGCCCAATTTGGTCTATTTGGCTAACCTCTTCCCGGGAAAGTTGAATATCTATGGTTTTCACATTTTGCTCAACTTGGGCGCTATTACGAGCCCCCACAATGGCGTTAGTTTGAGGTTGAGAAATTAGCCATGCCAGTGCTAATTGTGCTATGGTACAGTGTTTGTCTGCAGCTATGGGTCGTAACTGATTAATTGCTTCTTGAACCCGGCTATAATGTTCTGGGTTTTGGATGAGTTTATTTTTGAGTCGATGATCTTCGGGATGAAATTGATGATTAACTCCGAATTTTCCCGTCAGTAGTCCCTGGGCTAGGGAAGAATAAGCGAGAATTGAGATTTTCTGTTCTACACAATAAGCCATGGTTTCCCTTTCCACATCGCGCCAAAATAGGGAATAGGGAGGCTGTATACTATCTATAGTACCATATTGGCTGGCTTCTTCTAGTTGATTTTTGGAGAAGTTGGAGACTCCAATGGCTCGAATTTTCCCCTGTTGTTTGAGCAAATTTAGGGCAGCCATTGTTTCGGAAATAGGCACAATTTCTGTATTAAATGAACCCGTTGGCCAGTGAATTTGATACAGGTCTATATAGTCGGTCTCCAGATTTTTTAAGGAGCGATCGCACGCTTCAATTACCTGGTCATATTGTAAATGGGTCGCAAATACTTTGCTGGCATAAATGAGGCGATCGCGTCTATCTGACAACGCCTCAGCTATCAGTTGTTCCGAGATACCATCACCATAGATTTCCGCAGTGTCAATGGTAGTAATTCCCAGGTCAACCGCCTGCTGCATAGCCTTGATTAAGTCCGCTTTTTCAATACCTTTCCACCAACGTTTATCAGCTTGCCAAGTCCCTAAAATAATCGGGGTGATTTCAATGTCCGATTTCCCAAGTTTTCGTGTTTTCATGTTGGCTCTTTGGCTCCCAACTGTTTTACTTCAACAATCAACCTTAATAGTATCAAACAAAGCGATCGCATTATAACTAACAATGATTACTCAAGATTTATCCCTTCTCATCTCAAACATAGATGCACCCTACCAGATAAGTAGTCAGCCCTCCCTATAAAAGTTCTCTCAAATCAGGATCATCCTCCAACTGAGGCAAGACCTTTTTAATATCCTGGGTGCGGTTCTTATCAACAATCAAAGTCACATTACCATCGCGAACCACCACCAAATCCTGAACCCCAATAGTAATAATCACCTCATTTTCATCACTCCCATACAGAATAGAATCTTGGGTATCGAGTCCCAAATGACGGACTAATGCCACATTGCCATTTTGTTTCGGTAAAAGACGTTCTAAAGAATTCCAATCTCCCAGGTCATCCCAGCCAAAAGAGACTGGTAAAACACAGGCTTTCTGGGTTTTTTCCATCAGTGCATAGTCAATGCTGATTTTTTCAATGTTAGCATAAGCCTGGGCTCCTTCAGCTTCCAGGGCGGCAATTAAATCGGGGGCATAGGTGCGTAATTCCTCAAGAACTACCCCAGCCCGAAATATAAAAATTCCCGCATTCCAACTAAAGCGACCAGTAGCTAGAAATTGATCAGCCCTTTCTTGATCAGGTTTTTCCGTAAACTGGGCTACCTGATAAGCAGTGAAATCGCCAAAAGTGCCAATTTTTTCGCCCTGTTCAATGTAACCGTAACCTGTAGCCGGATATTGAGGTTGTAACCCTAGGGTGACAATGAGATCCTGGCTGATAGCTAAATTTTCCGCTGATTTAATCGCCTCCTGGAAAATATCCGGTTTTCCAATCCAATGATCAGCCGGGAAAAAGCCAATGACGGCATCTTCCCCATAGCGACGGACCACTTCAATCACAGTCCAGGCGACGGCGGGGGCGGTATCTCGTCCTTGGGGTTCGGCTAAAATATTTTCGGGTGGGATATTGGGTAACTGTTGCTGAACTCCATTTTCCAGGAGTGCGGAGGTAATCACCCACAGACCCGGACCACCTTTACTCAAAGGTAGCAAGCGTTCTGCTGTGCTTTGTAATAAACTTTGACCAGTACCGTCTAAACTGAGAAATTGTTTGGGTCGGATACGACGACTCAGAGGCCAGAACCTCTCACCTTTACCACCAGCGAGAATAACGGGTATCATGCGATTTAAAGTTTTCAGCTTCAGTTGACTTCATTTTCAAGATTAAAGGATATTGGCGATTTTTATGAGTTATCCGACCACCAACCAAAGACAACCTAAAGTCCTGCGGGTAATATTTTTGAGTTTTATTGCACTGATCATTACTAGCGCTTCCGCGACTTTGGGGGCGCTAACGGCTTTGCTGTCTCCATTGAAACCGGAACAGCCACAAAATAGCTCGATGGTCCTCAATTCATTATGGCGCGATCGCTTTCGGTTTCGTCTGTCGCGACCTGTGAATATTTTGGTCATGGGGATAGATCCCCCCTTACCCAACCAGGAAGAAGATGGGGCAATTTTTGGGGGTCGCAGTGATAGCATGATCTTGGTTAATTTTAATCCGAGCGATCGCCATCTGAATTTGCTATCAATTCCCCGTGATACCGAGGTTTTTATCCCTGGTATGGGTGTGGGTAAGATTAATGAGGCTAACTATTGGGGCGGCGCTTCCTTGGCTACGGAGGTGGTAGCCGATACTCTTAACCAGGTGCAGATTAACCGCTATGTCCGGGTTAGCACGGGCGCTTTTAAGGAGTTGGTGAATTTGTTGGGGGGGGTGGAGGTGTTTGTTCCCTATCCCATGTCTTATCGGGATAATACCCAACAGTTGGAGATTGATTTATCTCCGGGATGGCAAACTATTGATGGTGATCAGGCTGATCATTTTGCTCGTTTCCGTAGTGATGCTTATGGAGATATTGGCAGGATTCAACGCCAACAGGCTTTAATGGAGGCTATTCGGGAACGTTTACAGAGTCCTGATGTATTGCGGCGTATTCCTCAGATTATTCGGGTGATGTTGAAGTATGTTGATACTAATTTGGATTTTGAGGAGATGCTGACTCTGGTTAAGTTTGGGTTGAATTTGGAACCTCAACAGGTGCGAATGGTGATGTTACCTGGGCGAGACATGGGCGGATATACGAGTTATTGGGTGGTTGATGACGCGGCACGCGATCGCATTATGGCTCAATATTTTCGGGTGGATTCTACCGGGTTTGTCTTACCTGGACCTATGGAGCGATCGGGTTATCAGGAATTGTCTAAACGTATTAAAATTGCTGTACAAAATGCCTCTGGAAACCCCCAAGCAGCCGAACGAGTCGCGGATTATTTGTTTAAGCAAGGCTTTAATAATGTTTATGTTGTGCCGGGGTTGCCTTATACTATGCGATCGACTCAGATTATTGTGCAGGGGGGAGATTTAGCTAGTGCTGAACTGTTGCAAGAACATATCGGTTTTGGTACAGTTAGGGCTTCTTCTACTGGTGCGATTAATTCGGATTTTACCATCCGGGTTGGTGACGATTGGCAACAACGATTTTAAGCCGATATGCTACCATAAATCTGCCTTTTTGTCAAGTGTTTAGTCAGGTTTATGGGGGGTGAAAAAAGGTAGGCAACCAGAGACGGTTGCCCCTAGTGACCCACTCAATTAGTACCGTGATATGGCTTCTTCTGGTGAAATATTGCCGTAAATAATCGACATAATACCAGGGAGAAATTTATCCATTGTCGAAACATTGGTATAAATCAAATGCTTAATTAAAGCGGGAGTTAGGCGATCGCCTGCTACATCTAAACTGGTTTTGTAGCGAATTTCCCCATCATAGAAATTCATCTCAAAATTACCAATAACCATGCCATAATTAGCTCTGGTGACAAAATCCGAGATATTTTGGCGTTTATAGTCTGGTACTTTCACCGGAAAAATCGAGTAAACCGTGATTTGTTTTTCCTCCTCCCGGGCGATCGCATAGCAATCAAAACGGCCATTTTTTCCCTCAATTCCCAAAGCCACAACTCGGCGATGTTCTATTTCTTTATAAACCCAACCATCCTCATTAAAGAACTCGATTAAGATATCGAACAAGGGCAGGTTAAAAAAGCGATCGTCTGTAGATGTGGATGCTTGTTGATTTTGTTCAGACACGACCATTAGTGTGTAAATCTCCTCAATCAAGTAAGTTATTGGCGAGCATTATTATGCCATCTTGTTCTCTGGTGTAAAGCCATTATAGTCTATCCGATTTGATTTTTGGTCGAGATAAGCCATATTGCAAACCTCATAGTAAACAGGCGACCACCAACCCACCTGGCTATAGGTTAATCTATTGAGTTTATCCCCGGAAATACCCGCAATTTTTTTGCGGACTCCCCGGAAACCCAGCGGATTTTTATCAATTTGTTTTCCTTCAATCTCTAGTAGGCTACCAATTTCATCTATACCCACATGACGGGAAACCCAACCCAAACAACGCTGTAGGACCTGACGAATTTCCTCCCGTTCTTTAGACTCGTATTTAACCACAATTTTTTGATCATCACTTCCTTGACTGACGGTTAGGCGATAACAGCCTTCTGGACGATATTCAGGATACCATCCCAACTGCAATAGATAGCCGTCACCGACCGTCACCCAGTCTATTCCGTTGAACTCAATTGGTTTAGCCGATAGCAAATTTTGATTAAAAAACTCACCATTGATAATGTAGCCATGTTCAATCACTGGGTCTACATCACCAAAAGAATTGTGCAGAATTGCCCAACCACTAGGGATATGCAAAGGTACAAGTTGTACAGACATAAATTGCGATAGGGTGAACTGTAGGGGCGGGTGCTAGATATGCCATTGGAAAAACCAGTCAACTCACGGAACCCGCCCCCGGAACGTCTTAAAATTACCCCTAATCAATAGCACGTTTTTCCTGTGGTAGCAAGGAAGTCTAAGGACACGCGCCCCCNAAACTCCCTCCCCGGTCTGGAGATGATCAGCCTGTGTTACGCATTCCAGCGGCGATACCGTTGATGGTTAATAAGGCACCGCGCAACAATTCCCCTTTACTATATCTCGAATGAATTACTCCGGGAGTAGCAGAAGTTCCATGATGACGCAGGCGCTGGAGTAAAGACACTTGCAATAAACCTAGAGGAATAATTGTGCCATTACGCAGTCGCACTGAGCGCTGAAGTACGGGATCATTATCTAGTAACTGTTTCTGTCCGGTAATTTCCAGAACCATTTGGCGGGTCAGATTAAATTCTTTAGCTATACGCTGAAATAGATCCTCAAAGCGATCGCGATCTTGAGGATGGCTCAACTCCCGCACATAGTGATGAGCCATTTCTAGGTCAACTTTAGCTAGGGTCATTTCCGCCTTAGAGATGGTGGTACGGAAAAACGGCCATTTGATGTAAAAGTAACGGAGCAGTTTGATATTTTCCTCGGGTTGTTCTCGAATAAACTGCTCTATGGCTGTACCGACCCCATACCAAGAGGGTAGCAAAAAGCGGCTCTGAGTCCAACTAAACACCCAAGGAATGGCTCGTAAACCGGAAATATCTTTTTTCTTGTCACTTTGGCGACGAGCGGGTCGGGAGCTAATTTGCAATTGGCTAATTTCCTGAATGGGTGTTACCTGCTCAAAGAAATCAACTAAGTCGGGCTGTTCATAAATTAAAGCTCGATAACACGATCGCGATCGCACAGATAACTCTTCCATGATTTGATTCCAGGGTTCAATTTCATCAAACCCGGTATGGAGTAAACTAGCTTGAATGACCGCTGTGGCTACACTCTCCAAATTATACAGAGCCAGTTGAGACAGAGAATATTTGGAGGCGAGAACCTCTCCCTGTTCGGTAATCTTAATGCGGCCATTAATACTTTTACCTGGTTGAGCCAAAATCGCTTTATAAGCTGGTCCGCCGCCGCGTCCCACAGACCCACCGCGACCGTGAAAGATGCGAATACTGATATGGTAAGATTCAGCCAAGGTTTGTAGGGCTTTCTGGGCTTTGTGAATTTCCCAGTTGCTACTGAGGAACCCCGAATCTTTATTACTGTCGGAGTAACCTAACATAATCTCCTGTAGAGAAGCGTTCATATCTTGGCTGACCTGCTCATATTTTTGGTAGCCACCCGCAAGCATCGCCCGATATAGGGGTAACTCAAACAAGTCTTTCATGACTGAGGGGGCTTTTTTAAGATCCTCTACGGTTTCAAACAGGGGTACTACCTGCAAATTACCAATTCCGGTGGCTGGGTCATACAGTCCGGCTTCCTTGGCTAACAACAGCACCTCTAGCAGGTCACTAACATCATGACTCATGCTGATAATATAGGTTTGGCAAATTTCCTGACCAAATTCCTGCTGTAATTCTCGCATGACCCGGAAAGTGTTAATGGTTTCACAGGTTTTTGGGGAAAAGGGTAACTCGGCGGGAATTAGGGGGCGGCGGGTTTGCAATTCTGTGATTAGCCACAGGGTGCGCTCGGCTTCGGTCAGGTCATCGTAGGGCCTCGCTAGTAGTTGCAGATAGTCTACAATTTCATTTAAGGCTGTACTATGTACGGAGGATTCCTGCCGCATATCCATCCGCGCTAGATAGAAGCCGTAAATTTCCACTTGACAGATGAGATTCTCTAAATCTCGGCATTGAATACCTGTAGCCATTAGGTTCCGCTCAATTAGCTTTAATTCTTTGAGAAATGCAGCTCCTGAATGGTAGAGACTTCCGGCGTTTTCTTTGGTGACAATGCGCTCGCGTTCTCTTTCTACTTCGTTACTGGTCGAAAGTCTCTGATTGCGATCGCGGGTATTTTCTAGGCGCTTGAGGATGTAGCATAATTTCAGTCTATAGGGTTCTTGGCGATAGCGGATGGCTACCTGATCATAAACTTCGGGAAGTTGTACCTGATCGCGATCTAGAGATTCGAGTAATTCTGGTAAAACGTCACTCCAATGCAGAGATAGGCTTAACAGTTGATTTAGATGATCAACGGCTTGAATGTATTTGTTTATAATCAGACCCCGTTGATAACAGGCTGTTTTCCAGGTGACTTCTGGGGTGACGGACGGGTTACCATCGCGATCGGCTCCCACCCAGGACCCAAATTTACAAAAATCGTAGTTGGGTGGTTTCAGGTGGGGAAAATGGGGTTGCAGGGTTTGTTTAATCCTTTGGTACAGTTGCGGAATTACATCAAATAAGATTTCCTGGAAATAGTGCAAACTATATTCGACTTCATCCAAAACTGTGGGCTTAAATTGGTGCAGTTCATCAGTACGCCACCACAGCCTTATTTCTTCGGTTAGTTGTTCTTGTAGTTCGCCTGTCCAAGTTTTTACTAACCCGGTGGCTTCGGGATTTGTATTGTCTACTTTGCCATAACTTTCGTCTACTGTGTCTAGTTGCTGGAGAATTTTGGCGATCCGCCTCTGTTTGGTGCGGATTGTATGGCGTACAATTTCTGTGGGGTGAGCTGTAAACACTAGCCTAATATCCAGTTGATTTAGCAGGCGCTGAATCACCTGGGAAGGGACGTTTAGCCGTTGCAGCATCGGAAATAGGTTATGGAATGTGGCTAAATCGCGATCGTCTTGGCGTCGGCTAGTTTGATTTAATAGCTCTACTGGTGCTTCTTCTGCTGTGGAAAAGCGCTGATGACGAGTTTCAAAAATGGAGCGATTCGACTTGTCGGCGGGACTCTCTGCGGGTCCTTGGTGTTTGATCTGAGCATAGGCTAACTCTTGCTCGCGCTGCTCATAATGTTGCTCGACTATGTTGATCAGTTGAAAATACAAGGCAAATGCTCGCGCTGCTCGAATAGCTGCATTGATATCAAGATCTTTGATAATTTGCCAGACATTGGCTTGTAAATGCGGCGATGCTTGTCCTTCTGGTGAGGTCATCGATCGCATTTGGAGAAGTAAATCTACTAATTGCTCTCCGCACTCCTGACGTAGGACACTTTCCCATAAATCTTCGACAATTTTTAGGCGATTCCTTAACAACAGGTCAGAGGCTTGTACAGGTGCATTAGATGAAACTACTGCGCTAGGGATTGGTTCTGAGGATTGGACCAGTGAACTCATAGGGCCTGTTCCGTAGTTAGCAAGAATATCTTAGTCATTATACTTCCCCGGTAGACATTCGGTAAAATATCTACCCTTGACACTCCCATCATCCAACTCTTAAATTTTCGATGAATGTATCTAATTTATCAATTAAATTATCCCTAGTTGTGCTAAAATTAGTGAGAGACATTTTAGGGAAATACAAATACTTGCAGATATACTGTCCCCAGGTAATCGGCTTTCCCCCTAGGTAAATCTCCCCCACCCATCAGCCCTTATTCTTCAATTCTCCCTTATTATGCTAGGAATTATGGGGAAAATCAACATCCCAGGGAGGTTTTTGGGCTGTCAATTATCAACTTGGTTAGGAAAATGTAGGACGGGTAGGCGATCGCCTCGGAAAACTTCCTCGCTACCCTCACTCAAACTCAACACCAACTCTTGCACATTATGAATGGCGGCGAAAGCCACAACTACAGGGGCTGTTGCCAATGCCATAAGTAAATCAGAAGCTAAAAGGGGGGGTTTCGGGGATATATTGTCGGAAACTGGGGTATCATCGGAAGCAGAAGACATCTGTAACTTGCCTCAACAGTTGGTTAACTAACTATGCCAGAAGATGTGATCCGGGGCAAACTGCCCGCAATAGACCGCTGGATATAGCCCAATGAAAATTGGCTATGGGAATATGTATAATGGTATTGTCGGGGCTTAAGCGAGCCCGTTAGACTCTCAAAACAGACATAAAAACAGTAAGTTGGAGACAAGCCATTGCCTGTCTCTACTGCCAAGGGTTTAAAAGCGTGGTCAGCGGATCTAGTCCGGGGTTGAAGCCTGATTGGATGCACTGAACTAATCGCACAGTATACATAGTAACTTATTTTGGCGTAATGTAGCGCGTGGTTAGGGATTATTCAGGATTAAAGCAATGGTCAATTGATGCTGCTGGCACTGCCGGGGTTGATGTACAGACCAGGTTGCGAGGGAATCATTTACATATTTTGTGCGAGGCACTCCCCTCTCCTCGAGAGACAGTGGTGGTGTCTCAATTCAAGATGGCTTTAGACCGCACGCCGCTAGAGTCTTTACTGCCCCGCGATGCTCCGAAAATTTATAAGATATTTGTTTCGGGTCGCGAGACAGGTGCTAAACGCCCTGAGTGGACGGTTAAACTGGATTATCCGACTACGGGGACAGAAACACCGACAAGGACCCCTAACGGGTCAACAGAAGATGAGAGTCAGGGGGTGGGACTGCGAAAATGGTTGGGAGGTCTAGCCGATCGCACTTTCATTGGCGATCGCCCATCTTCGTCAACTACTACCTCTGACGCGCCCCGGGTAATCATTACCCCGGTTAGTGAAACTACGACGGCGGAAACAGACCCGCCACCAACTGACCTAGCTACGCCTCCCGATAGTCCGGTGGAACCTGCCCTAGTGGCAACCCCGGAAAATTTGGCGCGCCGGGGTAATCCTGATGCGATCGCCAGTATTCTGAGCGAAATTCTGGGTGGGTTAGGGGTCAGTGTCAAAGTCAGCATTCGCAACTATAAAGGCGACAAATCAACCCCAACCCCATCGAAACGGCGGCGGTTATGGGTACTGTGTGAGTCAGCCTACAGCCCGGACCCTTCCCTATTAGCAGAACCGATAGCTAGTAGGCTGCGGGAATTGCAACTGCAAGAGTTCCGCGATGCCTGCATTTTACTACGGGTGGAAGGGGAAACTCAAGCTGATTGGATGCTGCGGATTGACTTAACTCCGCCCGATCGCATTCTGAAAGATTGGGCGCGGTGGGGAGACTCTGAGGCGATCGCGATTCTGCTTAATCAAAAGCTGGCGGATCTAGGTATTGGACTTAGGGCTACCCTCAAAGAATCTACCCTACACCTGTTTTGTCACCAATTAGGAGATACGAAAAATAATCGTCGTCGCCCCTCCCCCCCGAAGGAAAACGTTGTCACCGCTTGTCGGGAAATTTTAAATGCGATCGCCCCCCAAGGTATTCGCGCCGCCACTATTTACGGGGTAGAAATCAGCCCAACAGGTCAAGAAGCCCAAAAGCCGACTTGGATTGATTGGCTGAATTTACCTGCTTTTGAACATCCCGACCTGCAAACTCCCACCGAGACCCTCGCCACCCTGGGAGATATCGATGCGATTAAATTCCAAATTGAACGTCTGATTAACCCTAACCTAGAAACTAAACTCGCCACCGGGGGAACTAAAGTTCTGGCATTACGCAAGGGGAAACTGATCCATGTGATGACAGAAGCGCCTACTTGTCCTTCTCAATCTCGCGTCGCCCTCCCGATCGCCAGATTTTTACAAGCCCAAGGTATTGAAGGGGTGGAAGGAGTCCGCATCTATGGACGGCGGGCGGGTCAAAAATACCCCCTCTGGCGCTATGGTATTTCTTTAAAACCGACGGAGATAGATCAACCATTAACTGCTTCGGAAGATTTTATCACCTCAGAATTAACCGCCACGGGGGCGGGAGAACAGATGGGGCAGTTGGTATTTTCTCCGGGTATTAATGTTGATGGTGCAGATAGTGATTTGCCATCATCTCAGGTTTTATCAGGACTGCATTACCTGAGCGAAACCATTAGCCAATTTTTGATGGCTTCTCACTTATTTGTCAGTAAAAATAGCCCGGATATTGTAGTTGAAAAAACCTCTCAGCGCTATCAAAAACGCGCTCTGGCTGTGGCTTGTGGGATACTGGGATTTTTGATGGTTTGGCAAAGCGATCGCCTGGTGGGAAATCTGCTTGATTCTATTGCTATGACTGCTATCTCTGCTGAGATTTCTGAGGCGGAAACGGAGGAGGGAACCCCTACAGGCCCTTCCTTATCAGCGGCACCGCCCACGGGTTGGTTATCGGCTTTACAGGCGTTAGGTTCCGGTGAAGAGGATGGGGTTTTTAATAACTCTGGTTTTACTTCCCGACCGTCCCAGGCGATCGCTGCTGTTTGTGATGTTGATGATACTCAATGCCGTTTGTCGCAATTTGTTTACCCGACCTTCCGAAGTTCACAACTAGATGAACAGATTGTCCGCTATCAACAATATATCGCTACCCATAAAAGACCCCCAGATATACTAATTATAGGCAGTTCTCGCGCCTTGCGAGGCATTGATCCAGAGGTTTTGAGTAGGGGATTGGTAGCAGAAGGTCATCCGCCTTTACGGGTGTTTAATTTTGGTATAAATGGGGCAACTGTGCAAATTGTCGATTTAATTATTCGGCGGATTCTGCCCCCTGAACAATTGCCTCAGTTGATTATTTTAGCTGATGGGGTGCGGGCGCTAAATAGTGGTCGAGAAGACCGGACTTATCAGGCGATTTCGGCATCAGAAGGCTATCAGCAAATTAGCCAAGGTACTTTTCAAATTGTCCCCCCAGATTCCTTTGAACCACCACCAAATCTTCAGGAAACTTTGCTGGCATTAACTGAAAATGCCCTAGAAGGAAGGTGGGACCAACAGCAGTTTCAACAGGCTATTCAAGAGCAAATTTCCCAGGTTTCCCAAGCCTATAAACAGCGCGATCGCTTCAAGGCTGTTTTACAATCTATTGCTAATGGTCGTGCCTTTGCTACGCCGCCAACCCCCTCTGAACAACAGGAATTAGCCGAGGCAGACACCGAGGAGGAAGCTAGATTTTTGCCTAATGGATTTTTGCCTTTGTCGGTGCGCTTTGACCCAGAAATTTACTATCAAAACCATGCTAGGGTTTCGGGTTATTATGATAGCGATTATCAAGGGTTTGAATTACAAGGCATCCAGACCCAATCTTTGAAGAATATAATCGCTTATACTCAATCGTTTCGGATTCCTGTGGTATTTGTCAATATGCCACTAACTGATCATTATTTTGACCCGGTTCGCAGTGCCTATGAGGAGAAATTCCGGGAACACATGGAGAGGGTGGCTGCTGAAACTGGTTTGGTTTTTCTTGATTTGGGGTGGCGCTGGCTGGATAATTATGACTATTTCTCTGACCCTAGTCATCTCAACCGCTATGGCGCGATCGCTGTGGCTGAATATTTGGCAACTCAACAGGTGATTCCTTGGCCGGATAATGATATTATAGCTAATCCTAAACTATAATACACTCTAGTTGTAATGATGATGGCCTTAACTGAAAGTTTACAATTTCTTTTAGATGAAGCGACGGCGGAACAAAATGTTCCGGGGGGAGTTCTTTATGTGGCAACTCCTGAAGGAAAATATGAGATAGCATCGGGTTTTTCTTATGTGACTAAACGCCATAAAGTCCAGCGTCGCGATCGCTTTCGGATTGGTGCTATTACTCAGGTTTTTGTGGCTACGGTGGTTTTACAATTATACCAAAATCGTGCCCTGAATTTAGAAGATAATTTGACCAAATGGCTGGATAAAGAAATATGCGATCGCCTGGAAAATAGCGACAAAATTACGATTCGACAATTGCTTAATCATAGCAGCGGTTTGGATGATTACCTGGAAACTGATGAGTTTCAACAAGCGGTTAGTCAACGGGATAAAAATCAGTTTTGGACGGCTAAAGAAGCTATCTGTTTGGCAGATAATTTAGAATCTCTGGGGGTTCCTGGGGCGGGTCATTGTTACTCAAATACTAACTATATTTTGCTAGAGTTGATTGTGGAAGCAGTAACCGGAAATCCTCTCTATCAAGAAATGCGATCGCGGATTTTTGACCCCCTCGGTTTAAAGGATACTTTTACCGAATACCGCGAAACTCCCCCCCCGAAACACAAGAGTTGTCAAAATTGCATCAGTCCGGAAAAATTAGGCACTGGTTTAGGCGATCGTGGCTTAATTTCCAGTGCTTATGATGTGGGAAAATTTGCCGAAACTCTATTTATGACCGATGAACTCCTCAATGAGGATACTTTTGATAAAATGATTAATTGGTTTCAAGATAATGAGGGGGGTTTCTATGGCTTGGGAGTTAATAGTTGGGATGCTAAAGAATGGGGAGATGTTTGGGGATATACTGGTGGAATAGATGGCTATTCATCAGCCTTATGGCATCTTCCTGATGAGGAAATGACCATTGTAGTTTTGCTGGATGAAGATATTGATACCACTCCCGATTATATCATTGAGCGGGTTCTGGCGGTTATTCTTGAGGATGAATTATAATTGACTGTAGTTAAGCTACCCTCTCCCCCAGCGAGAGGGTTCTGTCAACGGTCTATCTAATCCACTATTGTTGATTATTAATGACTTGTCCTCGACTGGTGAAAGCTAACCCCTGGGTTCCTGATACACCAATCATGACTGACTCCATTATCGGTTCAGAAATGGTGCTTTCTGATACCCACTCAACCAGAAAATTAGCACCAGAACCCCCGCTAGTATTGCTTTGTTCAATAAAAAATTCCATGCTGGCGAGAGGTGGCATTTTTAAGGCACTATCAAGGTAATTTTTCACCAAATTACCATCAGTATTGTAGTAACTCACAGAAGTGATAATGATGGGAGAATGTGGGTCGGTATTGCGAATACTAAGCGTACTTGCTAAATTATAGGCTTGTTGGGTGTTTCGGAAATAGATATGAGAGTAAACGGGAATATAAACAGTTTGTCCGGCTACAGCTTGAATTTCACTAATATCAATGGTTTGAGCCGCATCGGTAAATTTTTCGGTTGTAGTTGATTCTAACCCCGATTGTTGCTGACCTGTTGTGGTAGTTGGTTGGGGTGTACAGGCGACTAAAATCACCGCCAATATCGCCCCTATAAATATGTTGATTTTCATGATAATTTTACCCCGCAAATTGAGATTTTTAATTTTCTGACTCCGCCATTAAATCAAGTTTCTTAGCTAGAGGTGATAGGGATAGACCCTGAACCAGTAAGGATATAATCACCATAAAAAAGATGACATGAAAAATCTGATTAGCACCTTGAATACCAGCGGTTAAAGGAAAAGTTGCTAAAACAATGGGAACAGCCCCCCGTAAACCTACCCAAGACACAAAAAGTTTTTCTTTAATTGGCATCTTTACTAATGATAGACAAGAAAGGGTAGCAATGGGACGCGCCACGAAAATTAAAAATAAACCCATTGCTATTCCCACCGCAGCGATAGGAATAAGTTGGGACGGAATCACTAGCAATCCTAGGTTTAAGAACATGATAATTTGCATCAGCCAAGCTAGGGCTTCATAGAAACTAAAAATATTTTTTCCTGCACTAGGAAGGTGGGAATTGCCAACCACTAAACCTGCTATATAAGCAGCCAGAAAACCATTACCACCGACAACGGTACTTAAACCATAGGTGAGCAAAGTTAGAGCGAGTGTCATTACAGAATATAGCCCTTCAGCAGTTAAATTCATGCTACGAATTGCCCAAACTGTCCCCTTGCCCAAGCCATATCCCATCGCCAGGCCCATCAACATTTGCATAATCACCGATAGGATTAAAGACCACAATGAGAACTGCCCTTGTTCCAAGATTTGCACGATTTCAATAGTTAGTAAAGCGGCCATGGGGTCATTACTGCCAGATTCAAATTCTAGCAAAGGTTGCAGATTTCCCAGCAAACCTAAATTACCCGATCGCAAAATTGAAAATACGGCGGCTGCATCAGTAGAAGAAATAATCGCCCCTAACAATAATCCTTCAGTTAAATTAATTCCTCTTACGCCAATATTAAAGGTGGAAAAGGAACCCAGCGTAAACCAAGCAAAAATCCCTAATAAAAGAGTGGTTAACCCGACTCCTACTGTAGCGAGAGTGAGTCCGGGAATTAACACGGGACGAATTTTCGCCCACTTAGTATCTAGTCCGCCGGAAAATAAAATAATAATCAGCGCCATATCTCCGATAGCCCTAGTTAATTCGGGGTTGTTGTATTTAATACCGATTAAACCTTCGGAACCCATTAAAATTCCAATCATTAGGAACAGTAGCAAACTAGGAACACCTAAGTGAATGGCGGCTTTACTAGCAATGACACTAGCTAACAGCAGGATAGCAATGGCAATAGATAAATATTCGATCGCAATCATCTAAAATTTCGGTTAAGGTTTGACGGAAACTGCTAAATACATAGCAATCTTTTTGAAAAAAGACAAGGGAGGAATTTTCCTGGAGGTCTTTATGTCATATAATACCTGCCAAGATAGTCCGACTGTGGAGATCAGTTGCAATGAACAGCCATGATGTCATTCAGTGTAGCAGTGACAGTTGGGATTTTGCCATCAATCACCGCCTAACGAGGGGTTTAAATGTTCACCCAACGGCTGATGATTTGATTTTGTACCTAGCCCTGAAGGCAGTTGAATTTCAGCTTCCCCCCCAGATTAACCGATTTAGTGACCTTTCTGCTCAGTGGCATGAGGAAATCGATCGCACTTTTGGTAGCTACCAGCAAGCCTGTGTGGCGGTTAACCAGCTTTTACTAGGGCTTCATGAACTTAGGGCGATCGCCCATTGTTGTCACCAAAGCCCCATTGGTAAAAAACTCCCCGTCGCCCTGTATGTGCATATTTCTGCCCTTAACCGCCTTGACCCGCTGCTGCGCCTATATGAACATCTAGCCCGCCAAGCCCTTAACCCACCTCCCCCCACAACTCTGATTAAATTTCATACGGATAAACCGATTATTTCTTATTTGTTTTACCCGGATTTTGATACAGATGCTCACCCGGATTTAGCCACGAGTTATCAAGTGCTAGTCCCCAGGGGGAGAGTTAATTTTTCTAACTATACTAACAGCAATAACCCGCCTATCCTACACCGTAAAGAAACTTTTGTGGCGGCGGAATATCCTCTATATGAAAGTTTTAACCAATTAACTAAGATGGAGGAAAATTTGGGATTATTAAGTAAAAAAACTCGACTTTATAGCAGTATTGGAACACGCCAAGGCTGGTTAAATCATCTGGCTAGATGTGGTGTGGCTATTCAGGATCATCAGGTGGTTTATTTATCTGATCAGGAAGTGGAAACGGTGAGGATTACTCCTCGCATTGAACGCCACAAGGCTGCGATAATTCGGAAAAGTTTATCTCGCCCTGTACGCCTGGCGCTGGAAGCGGGATTATTTCGGGAAAATAGCAGTTTCTTTGATTATGGTTGTGGTTATGGAGGTGATCTAAAACAAATAAGCGATCGCGGTTATTTGTCAGCAGGTTGGGACCCTTACTATTCCCCAGAAACTCCCCAAATTGTATCGGAAATTGTGAATCTGGGTTATGTGATTAATGTGATTGAATGTCAGGTGGAAAGACGGGAAGCATTAATTCGGGCTTGGGAGTTAACGCAAAGGGTGTTAATTGTGGCGGCGCAAATTTTGATTGATGATTGCGATCGTGGTATTATTGCCTATGGGGATGGGGTGATTACTAATCGCAATACTTTTCAAAAGTATTACCAGCAAGAAGAATTGAAAATCTATATTGATCAGGTTTTGAATGTGGATTCTATCCCGATTGATTTGGGTGTTTATGTGGTATTTAGAGATGAATCAGAAGCTGAGGATTTTCGCGCCTCCCGATTTCGATCGCGGGTTTCTTCTCCCCGTATTTGTGCCCAGGTTAAGCGTTTTGAAGAATATCAAGAACTCCTGCAACCTTTGATAGAGTTTTTGTGCGATCGTGGTCGGCTTCCGGTGGGTGCTGAACTTCAACAAACTTCGGAAATTGAGGCAGAATTTGGAACTATTAAACGCGCTTTTAAGGTAATTATGCAAGCCACTAACTCGCCCGAATGGGAACAAGTAGCAGATCGTCGTCGCCAAGATTTGCTGGTTTATCTAGCCCTCAGTCACTTTGGTAAACGGCGGAAATTGTCGGATTTGTCAGAACAGGTCAAAAATGACATTAAAGGGTTATTTGGTAGCTATAAAAAGGCTTGTGCTTTGGCTGATGTCATGCTTTATAGTATGGGGAATCCTGATATAATTGCTGAATGCTGTTACAATAGTGATATAGGTCAGAAGCGCCAAAACTCCCTTTGGGTTCATATTAGCGCCTTAGAGAAACTCGACCCCCTGTTAAGGGTATATGAGGGGTGCGCCCATCGGACGATTGGACGCTTAGAAGGAACAACCTTGATTAAATTTCACATTAAAACGCCGAAAATCACCTATTTATTTTATCCTGATTTTGATACTAATCCCCATCCGGTCCTACAAACCAAAATGGCGATCGACCTGCGAGATCTACAGGTCAGTTATCGAAGTTATCAGGGTGCTAATGCTCCCATTCTTTATGCTAAGGAAGCCTTCGTTACCCCAGACTATCCCTCCTATGAAAAGTTTGCTAAACTTACCAGTCAGGAACAAGACTGGGGGCTTCTCGATGACAAATCAGCTATTCAAACCCTCGGAGGTTGGTTAAAATGTCTGGAGGAACACTGCGCGGAAATTCGAGGACATAGAGTTTATTGGCGATCGGATGCTGATCCTTATCAGGTTAAACTGATTAAATCAGCCCGCCGAAATCGTCGCCAAAAATCCCAATCAGTGACCGACCATACCGGAAGTGAAAACGGGGAAACTACACCAAGTGAGGAGTAATTCATTATCATCTTAAACCTCCCCATAGTAGCATATTTTTGTGTTTTTTAACCTCCCATGACGAATTGATGATATTGATATGAACTACCCGGACAATTACCGTTTAATTTTAACTAGGAGATGAAAGCCAGATGAATGCTGAAACATTACTAGCATCTTATGCTCAAGGGGAGCGAGACTTTCAGAAGGCTATTTTAATTGGGGTTCAACTCCAAGGGGCTGATCTTAATAGCATTAATCTGAATAAAGCTAATTTGATGAATGCCAGCCTTATTCAAGCGAATTTGAGTCTAGCAGAAATGATAAAAGCTAATTTAATTAATGCGGATATGGGTCATGCTAATCTCCGGGGTGCAGATTTTACCAAAGCCTATTTGAATGGGGCTAATTTGATGGGGGCTTCTTTGAATAAGGCTAAACTATTTAGTACCAGTATGGATGGTGTCAATTTAATTTATGCCCAGCTAATTGGCGCGGATATCAGACAGGCTAACTTAACTCAAAGCAAACTAATTGGGGCTAATTTGAGTAATGCTAACCTGCAAGATGCACAACTAAATAATACTAATCTGATTGGTGCAGATCTGCGTGGTTCTATGTTACTCAATGTTGATTTTAGGGGTGCTAATTTGAGTAGTACTTTAATTAATGATGACACTCAGTTAGACCCTAAGTGGCGTGTGATTTGGAAAATTGCTAATCATGGAGGTCAAAAACATGATTTAACTGATGCTGATTTGACGGAAGCTAATTTAATTGGGGTGAATTTGAAGGAGGCTAATCTCAAGGGTGCCGATTTGCGAAAGGCTAATTTGAGTGGTGCTTTTTTAACTAATGCTCAAGTAGAGGGGGCTAAATTTAAAGGGGCGATCGGAATTTCCGAAAACGCCAAGTTTGACTTGAAAAGCCGGGGCGCAATTTTTGATTAAATAAACTCCTAAAAAGCGGGTTTTGGGGGTTATTTTTAGCTGTAAATAGCTATCAATAGCACCTATAAACCCGCCCGTAAATCTGATTTGGATCAGTGAATGTAATTGATTTCGTAGCCAAATTTATTAGGGTCAACTTCGTTTAAATTCACATCTGCTAA
This sequence comes from Arthrospira sp. PCC 8006, assembly GCF_046480465.1. NCBI lineage: Bacteria > Bacillati > Cyanobacteriota > Cyanophyceae > Oscillatoriales > Microcoleaceae > Arthrospira > Arthrospira sp. PCC 8006. The sequence goes on along the minus strand of NZ_PKGG01000011.1, from coordinate 23,875 downwards.
CCCATACTCAGCCCAGCGACGTTCGACCATTTTAGCGACATCTGGATCTGATTCTAAGGCTTCCCCCCATTCGTGTTCAGTTTCTGGGGGGATTTTAGTGGTGGCATCAATACCCATCCTGCCCCCTAAACCAATTTTTTCACTGGCAAAATCTAAACTATCAAAGGGGGTATTAGGGAGAATAAATACATCCCTTGATGGATCAACTTTTGAGGCGATCGCCCATACGACTTGGCGCGGATCGCGGATATTAATATTTCGATCAACAACGATGACAAATTTGGTATATGTAAACTGCGGTAAAGCACTCCAAAAGGCTAAAGCAGCCCGCCGCGCTTGTCCGGGATAAGCCTTATCAATGGAAATAATTGCAGCCTTGTAGCTGAGGGCTTCCATTGGTAAAAAGAAATCACAAATTTCTGATACCTGCTGTCGCAGAATAGGAGTATAAATCCGATTAAGAGCGATCGCCATCATCGCCTCTTCTTTGGGTGGTCGTCCGCTAAAAGTGGTTAAATAAATTGGATCATGGCGGTGGGTAACACAGTGAAAGCGAATGAGTGGCGAATCTTCTACACCCCCATAATAACCCATGTGATCACCAAAGGGTCCATCGGGTAGCATTTCCCCAGGTGTGATAGTTCCTTCTAGGACAAATTCTGAATCTGCGGGAACTTCTAAATCTACGGTTTTACACTTAGCTAATTGCACCCCAGACCCCCCATATAATCCGGCAAATAACCATTCAGATAAATCTACGGGAATGGGAGTAGCCGCCGCCATGATAATCAGCGGATCAACACCTAGGGCGATCGCTATTTCTAACTTTTTACCATTTTCGGCTGCCTTCCGCAGATGTCTCGCCCCACCGCGCACGGATAACCAATGAACAGTCATGGTATTATGAGACTGTAATTGTAAGCGATATACGCCTACATTAGGAGTGCCGGTTTCACAATCTTTAGTGATTACCAATCCTAAAGTAATAATTTTGCCAGCATCACCAGAATAAGGGCGAATCATGGGAATTTTGGTTAAGTCTACTTCCTCCCCCTCAATCACTACTTCCTGACAGGGAGGAAACCAATTCCGTCCGGGTTTGGCTTTAACCACATCAAATAAAACCTTACCAAAATCTATGGCTTGGGAGATTTTTTTGGGTGGTTTAGGTTGCTGTAACATCCCCAGTTTTTTCCCTAATTCTTCTAACTCCTGGGGCTCTTCCATATTCATCGCCCAACACACCCTTTTTTCAGTCCCCAACAGGTTCACTGCTACCGGATAAGCGGCACCTTTGACATTTTCAAATAACAGCCCAGGACCGCCACACTGTAGCATTCGGTTGGCAATTTCGGCAATTTCTAAATCCGGGTCTACCAGGGCGCTAATTCTTCGTAACTGTCCCCGTTCTTCTAAGATTTTCAAAAATCCCCGCAGATCTCGTGCCATGATTTTTACAGTTTTTAAATTAACTGTTTTCTATTGTGACATAATCCGCTTAATCATGGTACTTCTCAAACGTCAATTATGGTGCGATCGAACCATTATCCCCTCAGTCTTCGCTGATCAGCATGGTTGGCTGACTACGCCCAAGCCAGATTTTACCAAAGTATGATATGATTATCAACATCAGGGTGTATAATGTTCTTGGGCTGTGTGATTAGACCCAAAAAGGGGAGTGATAGGCCCACCTTTAGATGCTAGATAATATTAGCGACCATGATCAACGCGATCGCCATCCTCCATGCTAATCTAAATAATAGATAACAAATTTTGACGGTTTGTGTAGGGGTATGCCCCATCAGTCGCTCGTGCCACAGACAAATAATGGAACTACGGCGGTTAGTCAGATCAGTAACCTGATCTATCAGACCGTTGTCTCGTTTCAACAACAGCACCCGGAGTGCTTGAATGTTCGCTATCAGGGTATTTCCTGGGAACAACCCCAGTATCAAACTAAACTGTTAGCTAAATTGAATCAGGGGTTGGGTCAAGCGCCGAACCCAGAAGCATTGCTATCTAGGGTGAGATCTTATCTGAAATCTCTGCTAAATTCAGAGGCGATCGCTACTAATATCTTTAATCAACTCAAGCCTCAACTTCAGCAACTCCTCAATGCCGAAATCAACGAACATCTAAATACTTCGATTCCTAACTTCAATGGTCATGGAATGATGGATAATGGGGCGAGTATTCTACTACTTGATGCGGAAAATATCCAGCTCGACGCTGACGCAGAAAAGTTTTTAGAAAAAATCTGTCATTATCCGTTACAAATTAGGGTGGCTTTTGCTAACTGGCGCAGTTTAGGTAAAAAAGATGCTGAGTTTCATCAACGAGGCTATCAATTGATTCATGTACCGGCTGGAAAAGATAGCGCTGATTTGAAAATGGCAACGGTGGGGTCATCAATTTTTGTACATTATCCGACGGCGCGAGAAGTGCTGGTTTGCTCGTCAGATCAAGCGTTAATTCATCTCTGTAATACTTTACAATCTCACGGTTTGACGGTTTATCATGTCCGCAAAACTCAAGACCAAATTGTGGTATTTAATAGTCAAAATGGGACGACTCAAAAATATTCATTATCATCCTCAAAAAAAGTGATTCCCAAAGTGGAAGAATTGCTGGAACAATTACAAGAGTTAATTTTATTAGAACAAAAGCGCAGTAATTGCTATTGGATTAAGCTAACCAAAATCTCTACCCTTTATCATAATCAATATAAATTGACGTTGACCCAGGTTATATCTGAACACTTTGTTGATTTTAAAGTCCAGGATATTTTTATCAAAAATCCTCTGATTTTTGCGGTGCATAAAATCTCAGAGCAATCTCAAATTTATGTGACTTTATTTAATGAAAATTTAACCATATCCACGGATAACGTATCACTCCAGGCTGTCGATGCAACTACGCCAACCACTGCACCGACAACAATTAAATCCAGCGATGATTTAGAAAAGGCGCTAGTTAGTATTCTGAAAGAATTAACGAAAAAATCCCCTAATTCTCCGGTGCATATTTCAATTTTAGCTAGTCATTTTATGACCAAATATCATGTACCTATTAATCAGTTACTTAGCCAATTTAATGATAGCAAAAAATTTCCCAAATTTTTGGAGTCTTGCGGTTCCTTTCACCTCAAACAAACTCCCAAAGGTTGGGAGGTTGGTTTATTAAATCCTCACTGAGTTAATTGAGCGACGATCGCTTGTCTGTATCTTTTATACTAAAAGGTGGATTGTCTCAATGATGGCCAACTTGTCATCACTAATTTATGGAGTTTGACCACATTCATATCTATGTTGAGGATGCCATAGTATCTCGCAACTGGTTTATCGACAAATTCGGATTTGAGGAGATACTCCAAAACATCAATGATCATGATCATACAATTACTATCGCCAATGGCCCTATTTATATCCTCCTGTCCTCACCCCGCCACCCACAGAGTCCGGTGGCGAACTTTCTCCGCCAACACCCCCCCGGAATTGCTGATATAGCCTTTCGGGTAGATAATTTATCCCAAACAATAGATCGCGCTATTTCTGGCGGCGCAAAACTTCTGCAACCTGTACAAACCTATCACCATGCGATCGCCTCTAGTCAATGGGCAATTATTTCGGGTTGGGGTTCCTTGCAACATTCCCTGATCGAAGTTAAGACTATTTCCCCCTATAAATGGCTTCCCGGCTGTCAATATCCGATTAAACTAAAGCGATCGCCGATTCATTTAACAGCCATTGATCATGTAGTCTTAAATGTCGAAGTCGGTGATATGAATGTCGCCGCCAACTGGTACAATTCCATTTTAGGACTCAACCCCGAACAAAGTTTTAACATTCAAACTGATTACTCTGGCTTATACAGTCAGGTGATGACATCCCCCCAAGGAAAAATTAAGTTTCCCATCAATGAACCCGCCTCTCCCAATTCCCAGATTCAAGAATTTTTGAATTTTAACCGAGGTTCGGGAATACAACATATTGCACTGACAACAACCAACATTATTGAAACGGTCAGTTTTCTCAAAAATCAGGATTTACAATTCTTATCAATTCCCGAAACTTATTATGATACAATCGAGGGGAGAGGAGCCGCTTACCGACTACAGCAAGATTGGGAAGCCGTCAAAAAAAATCAAATTTTAGTAGACTGGAATCCTTCAAATTCAGCATCAATGCTGTTGCAAATTTTCACGAATCCAATTTTTAATCAACCCACTTTTTTCTGGGAATTAATCGAACGTCGTCAGTCAGCCCAAGGATTTGGTGAAGGCAATTTTAAGGCTTTATTTGAAGCCATAGAACGGCAACAAATCCAGCGAAGTTAATACTGATTTACTTGTTAAATAACTGCCTATTTTTTCTCATAACCAGGAAAGTATCATGACGGAACTACGACAAAACTTGGTGACTAGAGACTGGGTAATTATTGCCTCAGAACGGGCGAAAAGACCCCATGAATTTGCGCCCCCCTTGTCTAAACTAGAACCCTTACCTACCTACCGAGATGATTGTCCATTTTGTCCAGGAAATGAACATCTAACCGGAACTAAAGAGTGTTTACGACTGGCTGATAATGGTGGTTGGCGAGTGAGAGTAGTGGGGAATAAATATCCGGCTCTCTCTGATGTTGGTCAACGAGTTCGTCATGGTGAGGGTATCTTTAAATCCCTGTCGGGAGTGGGATATCATGAAGTAGTAATCGAACACCCTCGCCACGATTTAAATATTGCTTTGATGGATATTCAAGACATTAGCAATATTCTCCGGGTCTATCGCCAACGCTATAGCGAACTACGACAAGATGCTAGAGTGGAAACCATCATTATTTTTAAAAACCATGGAGGAAGTGCTGGGACTTCTTTAGAACATCCTCACTCACAAATTGCGGCGCTTCCTCTTGTTCCTTATCAATGGCGCGATCGCGCTAGGGAAGCAGTCCGCTACTACGATGATACGGGAGAATGTCTTTTTTGTCGCACCCTCAAAGATGAACTAAAAGCAGGCGATCGCATTATTTACGCAGGGGAGCATTTTGTGGCATTTATTCCATACGCCGCCCTTTCCCCGTTTCATACATGGATTTTTCCCCGCAATCACGCTTCTTCCTTTGATGAAATTACTGATTTAGAAATCCCGGATTTAGCCCAAACGCTAAAAGTAGTAATGTCTCAATTTTATTTTGGTTTAAATAACCCCGATTTCAACTATACTATTCGTTCCATACCCACGGCTGAACAGCGCACGGATTATTTCCACTGGTATATTGCCATCATTCCCCGCGTTTCCCTAACCGCCGGCTTTGAACTAGGAAGCGGAATGTATATTAATACATCTGTTCCCGAAGAAAGTGCCGAATTTTTACGCTCTATCAAAATTCCCTCTAGTATTTGAAAAAGTCATCATTGCTGTGGGTCATTGCTGAGGGCCGCTTACAGGAGCAAAAAAAAGGCGACCCAGGGGCCGCTTATATCTGATGAAAACCGCGTTCTGAATTGTTGGCCTTGTTTTAGACACTAATCCAGTGAGATACTACGAAAGAGATGCTACGAAAGATGAGTGAGCTGTGATGCTCAGAATAGGTAAGTATTATATATAATCTCAAGGTGTGGCAGATTTGGCAGTGATCGCGATCAAGTAAATCAGTGAATTTACGGATGGAAACTGGTGATGGGTTTCATACCCTAAGTGCGATCGCCTCATGGTGAAAGTTGTGTTTCAGATCACATCTGCCATCAACCCCAAGAATTTAGTTAATAGGCTCTGTATTGCCACCCCTTACCCAACCCGTGCGACCCTCATCAGTTGCAGCGCGAACCCGCTGCCATTGTCTATCTCCGCTATCTTCCAAAACAATAACCTCTTCTTGATATCCGACCCCACCGACCCGGTTAGCATCAAGGCTAGGACTCTCCCTGATAATTAACCCAATGGGTTGAACCACGATCGCCCGATAGGCTCCCTCCTCTAATTGTGGCTCAGGTTCAGGAGTAGGCTCAGGAGTAGGCTCAGGAGTAGGGGTGCTGGCTGTTTCAACCACCACTGGTTGATCAGTAGCAAAAGTCGGCTTTTCCGGGAGTTCTGTCAACCTAGCGGCAAAGTACAAAGCCGCGGCCAGAGTTGCACCCGCCAAAATCAAGATAGCTAGGAACACACCGACTAAAAACTTAAAGATGCCATAAAGACTCATAGTATTTGGGGAAACATTTATTATCTGATCCGGATCGCCAAAAACAATCGACTAAATCAAACCTGATGATAGCGAACATTGGGACCACATCAAGGGGAGCCACAAATGACATAGCCTATTCCCCGTCTAAAATAGCTTATTGAGGCTATCTTGTCGGGAAGCCAATCTAGCCTTACCCGCCGCCGCCCAATCCTGCAAAAATTGAATCTGATCGCGGGCTGTACGAGCCAGAGGTATCATTTGACTAGCCGATTCCAGTATATCCTCAGTAGTGAAATCACGATTTTGACTAAAACCAATGTGCATAGCTTCAATCAAAGTTTGCTCAATTTCCGCCCCAGAGAAATCCGGCGTTTCATAAGCTAGGCGATCCATATCGTAATTTTTGAGACTTTGGGGGCGCAATTTAGTTAGGTGTACCTCAAAAATCGCCTTCCGCTCATCTTGGTTAGGCAAACCCACAAAAAATATCTCATCAAATCTACCCTTACGCAGAACTTCTGGCGGTAAAGATTGGATATTATTAGCAGTAGCCACGACAAAAACCGGAGAAGTTTTCTCAGCCAACCAAGTGATCACAGTGCCAAATACCCGGCTAGTTGTACCCGCATCGCCCTTACCATCAACCCCCGCAAAGGCTTTATCTATTTCATCAATCCATAGGACACAGGGAGCGAGAGCCTCTGCTAACTGAATCATTTGGCGAGTCCGAGATTCTGACTCCCCTACCAGTCCCGCAAACAACCGCCCCACATCTAAACGTAATAAGGGTAAATGCCAATGGTGAGCGATCGCCTTAGCCGTCAGAGATTTACCCGTCCCCTGAATCCCCACCAGCAGCAAACCACGGGGATAGGGCAATCCATACTGTCGCGCCCGTTCCGAAAAAGAGCCGCCCCGCCGTAGTAGCCAATCTTTGAGGTTATCGAGTCCGCCAATATCAGATATATTTTCCTTGGCCGGGTAGAAATCCAAAATCTGAGTTTGGCGAATAGTTTGGCGTTTTTCTTCCAAAATCAGCTCTATATCACTGGGTTGTAGTTCCCCATGATTAGCGATCGCCTTAGCCAAAATCCGCCTAATTCGCTCCATAGACAGACCCTGAAACGAGCGCACCATTTCATCTAACAGACGCGGTTCCGGGGTTTGTCCCGTTGCCATCAATAGCCCTTCTACCGACTTAGCAATAGTGGGGCGATCGGGTAACGGAAATTCCAGAATCGTGATCACTTCGCTGAGGTCTTCAGCAATAGTAACTTGGGGGGAAATAATCACCAAATTTTTCGGTTGAGACTTCAGGCTACGCGCCAGATTACGGATTTTACGAGAAATCGAAATATCATCTAAAAACCGATGAAAGTCCCGCAAAATAAAAATCGCCGGTGTCGTGTCCGGCACTTTTTCCACAAACTCCAAAGCTAGTAAGGGGTTACGAACCGCCAATCCTATATCATTAGGATTTCCCTCGTTGTAACCGTCCACAAAATCCCACACATAAACCGCTCGATTGCCTTGGTTTTTTCCTATCTGCTTGATAGCTAACTCCAGGCGCTCCTCCTCTAATGTGGGAATATAAATGACCGGATAGCGCGATCGCAGTAATAATTCAAACTCCTGGTTAAATTGGCTCATCGCTTTTTTATCCAGATAATTGTTTTTTTAACGCTTCCAAGGCTGCCCAGCGGCTATCAATCTGTGCATCTACTGATTCCGAAACCGGCTTCGGTGCAGCAGGTAGTTGACAATCTTGGTCACAGAGTTTACGACCTGGCAGTTCCAAACACAATTGCTGATAAAACCAATCCGTAGGAGAAAAATGCCCTTGAGGGTCCAGAGTTTCCACCAAATCCTCAAAAGCCACCTCCACCTCTTCAGCGATCTGGTAATCCGATTTTTCCAACCAGATCACCTCAGAAGTCTTGATTTTCAAGCGGTGGTTGTACTGTTTCAGACAGCGATCGCAGGTCAAAGTCACAATCGCCTCCGCACGACCCTGGATATCCAAAAATGTCGTCCTATGACTAACTCGCATATACCCTCGCACCGGAGTCAGAGTATCCAAATCCGGGATAAACTCCTCAAACTGAAACTCCACCGTCCGCTGATGTGCATTAAGCAAATGAGGGATGTAAATAGCATCCATAATCTTGCCGCCGTCGCTCCCCATGCCAAAATTTTTGTCAGCCTTTCACTTTAATCACTAGACGGCGATCGGGTTCAGTCCCCTGACTATAAGTTTCCACACCCTCACTATCCTTGAGAATATTATGGATTAGCCGTCGTTCCACCGAAGATAGAGACTTAATTTCTAACTCAATCCCCGTTTGTCGCACCTGACTCGCCGCATTTTCTGCCAAAGCCCTTAATTCTTGGTAGCGGCGGGCACGATACCCATTTAGCTCCACAGTGTAAGCCACTTTTTCACCGTTGTCTTTCCCCAAATTCAGAATTGTATTCACCAAATACTGAATCGAATCGAGTCCCTCACCACCATCACCAATCAGATTTTTAGCCTGTTCAGGGGACAGATTGGGATTTTCAATGGTTAACCACCAGGAGTCCTCCTCCTGCTTCAGGACCACATTACTCGAAATATCTCCTAGTTTTAGGAGTTCCTCTATCCACTCCTGACCTTGACTAATTTGAGTCTTCTCCATTGCTTAGTTTATGCCTTCTTCTTAGAATGTCCTGGTTCAAAAGGAAGTGAAGCACGTCCACTTTCACCTTGTTTCTTGTCTTTTTTGTCTTTTGTGCTGGTTTTCGCGCTAGACTCCTCCACAATTTTCTGGAGATTTTCCGGTAAAGGTTCCCGCGACAAGATAAACGCCTGACCTGTTTGGAAAATATTAGCAATCAGCATATACAGTAAAACACCAGCCGGTAGTGGGAAGAAGAAAAACATCCCCGTAAATAAAACTGGCGTGATTTTGTTAACCGTATCTTGTTGAGGATTACCAGAACCAGCTTGATTTTGACCAGATAGTACCTGGTTAATATACAAACTAATCCCAAATCCCAAAATCATCCCCACTATATCCCAGTGGATATTACCATCATCATCAAAAGCTCCTACCCGTCCCAAGGCATCAATAAACAAAAATCCCTTATCAGCAGCAATTCCTTTCAGGCTCGCTTGGATAGTCACTTCACCCGGTTTCACCGCTACCAAATTGCCTTCATCATCAATCTGAACCTTATCTTCCCCCTTAGTTACCATCCAATGGGGTTTAACTTTCGGATTTTCGTAACTATCGAGCTTCGACCGTAGACTTTCCCCCTGTGCTGTTTCAAATTTGACCTCGGTTTTTTGTCCCACAGCCAAACTATTACCAGTATCAATCAACGCCTGTACCGAAGAGTGAACCCCATCTGCTACATAAACATTCTGAGCCTTACTCTTATATATTTGCGGTTGAATTTGCTCAATTTGTTCTTGGGGAAAAATTTGCAGGTCAATGGTGTAGTTAACATCCGAGAAAGGTGATCCTCGCAGGGTAGCAAACAAAGCAAATAGAATTGGCATCTGTAGCAGTAATGGAAAGCAACCCGCCAGAGGATTACCCAATTCCTTATATACTCTGCTCATCTCTTCGCGTTGTTTCACCGGGTCATCTTTATAGAGCTTTTGAATTTTGTCCACTCGCTCTTTCATCAGCGGTTGCGTCACCTTCATCCGCCGCATATTCCGAATTGACCCGGCATTCAGCGGATATAGTGCAAAACGAATCACCAGAGTTAAGGCTACGATCGCCAAACCGTAACTAGGGACGATCCCGTAGAAAAAATCCAGGATCGGTAACATCAAATTGTTGGAAAGAAACCCAATACCAAAGTCCATGCGTCAATAGTTAACCTAGCTGCTTGATTTTTTATACAAATTTTAACAATTTAGTTCCCCAGGTGGAACTTTTTCCTTCGATCTGATCCTTGATCATTACCACCCATCAACACTCTCTAGCCTATCAGGTGAATTTGAAGTTACTGACCGATCACACCCGGCGGTCTTCCCTGTTTTTGAGCAATTTTTTCACTAATGTAGTCGTAAAGCTCTCGAAATCTCGGCAAAGCTCTTAGTTCCAGACGGTTACCATTTTTTAGGGTCAGCACCATATCTCCCCAGGCTCCCAGTCCCCTAGGCACTTTCGCCACACTGACAATTTCCGAGTACACCACATCAGTGCGATCGCGTCCCATCCATCCTCCAATCACAGAAACCCGGCGGTTAGTAATACGATAACGCAGCCACAGTGCCCGCACCACCGCTCCCACAGTCAAAGGCAGGCCGATAATTGTAAATCCGATCAGTAAATTTATAATCAGATCACCAATATGGGGCCCGCCTTCATAAAAGCTCTCCTCCCGAATGCCCATGTAAAACCTCTGCTTGTACTAACAACTTTTCTAATTCTCGCAGAATTTCTGCATAATTGCACTCGATCGCCGTTGGCTTCACCACAATCACCACATCCCAACCTGGCGAGATTTTTGGTAATAACTCTCGCAGTCCGGCTCTAATTTGTCGTTTGAGCAGATTTCGTCGCACCGCGCGCTTACTAACCTTCTGACTTATAGAAATACCAAACCGACTCGGTGGGTCTCCTGCATCTATCTCAGGCGGAACTAACCGTTTTAATGCTCTTAGGGTTAAATGAGCAGTTTTACGATGTAGTCCCCTAGTATAGACTGCCTTAAAATCTTTGGGAGCGCGCAGTCGATTTACTTGAGGCAACATTTCGATATTTATTAGTTATAGCAGTTGACACTTAGACCAGCGAGGGTGCATCACCGGGAATAGAACCTAGGGCTAATATCAATCACAGATTGAGTCTATGGTTTGCTTCTCAGGGTTTTGACCACTGCTATAACTATTCCCAAACTCAATTGACCATCTGCTGTGAGTTAACTCCCTTAAACAGATAACCGTGACCGTCCTTTTTGCCGCCGAGACCTAATCACTGCACGGCCATTTCTAGTCCGCATCCGTACCCGAAACCCAGATACTCTTTTTTTCTTACGGCTAGTTCCTTTGAGCGTTTGTTGAGCCATTTGTCTATCCTCCCACAATCAGTGTTAAAATCACAATCCCCTATTTTAGCACATACACCTGCTAAAATTAGAGACATCAGGTGGCGAGTCTAGGAGCCGTTAATGTGATGAACTCAACCGCCCCAGCATCTGTTAATCAATACTCAGGACCCAAGTACCAACATAGCGTAACAGAGGCACATCACCGGGGCTGCGGACATTAGCATTAAAGTGGAACATCCCACCAAAGGTAGGATTTCTGACGTTGGACATGACAATTTCCAAAGACTGTCCGGCTGGGATGGGTTCTTCGGGATAGATTTCAATAAAATTGTTTTCGGCATCCCAGATTACCTCCTCTAGGGGAATTGACTGATCACCGATCCGAACTTCAATGCGATCTGGGTCAAATCTACCCTCGAAATGTTCAGGATAGGAAATCGAGATCAGAGCCACAGCCATATTTAGCTGTCTCGCCGGAATTCTTAATCTGTAGCGGTCCCAGCGACCAGAGCGGCCACTTTGTAGAAAGAAATTGAGCAAATTCGCCCTTTCCGGTCCACCAAACAAAGTCACACCCGGACCTGATTGCGCCCAAGCTAGGGTCGGAAAAGCTCCCAATAAAAAGCCAGTCAGTGTCAAACCAGAAACTAGAGAACGGATTTTCATTGATACAAACTCCTGCGATAAGTGTAACGGCGGTAACAATTTGACTTATGGTTAAAGGATTATTTTTGACATAAAGACAAACCTAAGATATCAATCAATCGGAACAACTACGATTATGATGTCAAACTAGACACTCATTCTGGCACAATCATCATCATTGTGTCGAGTTGCTGTGGTAGCAGTGATTAGCTTGTTGTAGCAAAGGTTGCACATTTTGATTGGCTACTTCAACCCAGACGGCCAGAGAGGTGGGGTGCTGTAATATGGGATGCTTGTCATCAAAAAATGACAAATATTCTGATGTGACGCACTTTCCCAAGGCAGATCAAATTTCGATCGCTATCATAGAATCCTGTAGGGGCGGGTTTAACTGTCAGCCCTCAATTATCACAAATAAGACTGCTAAACCCGCCCAGAACGCGAAAAGATTTTGGTCAAGCCGTCGAAAAGGGACGGAATTTGAGATATAGGAGTTTTTGATGAAAATTGCGATCGCCAAAGAACTGAACGTTAATGAACGCCGAGTGGCTTTGATCCCGGACGTAGTATCTCGTCTAGTTAAACAAGGCTTAGAAATTTATGTGGAAGCCGGAGCCGGGGAAGGGTCTTGTTTTTCGGATGCTCTGTATGAGGAAGCGGGAGCCCAAGTGATTACTGACTCAGCCAAGCTGTGGGGAGAAGCCAATATCCTGCTGAAAGTGAGCCCGCCACAAGAAGAGGAAGTTGGCAAAATGGCAGAGGGAGCAGTATTAATCGGATTTCTCAACCCGTTGGGAGAGCCAGATCTGATCCAAAAATTAAGCGATCGCCGGGTGACAGCTTTCAGTATGGAAATGGTCCCGCGTACCAGTCGCGCCCAAAGTATGGATGCCCTATCTTCCCAGGCTAATATTGCCGGATATAAGGCAGTTCTGATCGCGGCGGCGAATTTGCCTAAATACTTCCCGATGCTGACCACGGCGGCCGGAACTATCCGACCGGCTAAAGTGTTAGTTCTAGGGGCGGGGGTAGCCGGACTACAAGCGATCGCCACAGCACGGCGTTTAGGAGCGATCGTAGAAGCCTTTGATATTCGCCCAGAAGTCAAAGAACAAGTCCAAAGTTTGGGGGCTAAATTCGTAGATGTCACCCTAGACGAAGATACCGTCGCCGAGGGAGGCTATGCCAAAGAAATCTCAGAGCAAGCCAAACAACACACCCAGGAAGTGCTAACCCAGCACGTCGCTGCTTCTGATGTGGTGATTACCACCGCCCAAGTCCCCGGCAAAAAAGCCCCGGTTCTAGTCAACGCTAACATGGTGGCTCAAATGAAACCAGGTTCAGTGATTGTAGACCTAGCGGCCGAACAGGGGGGGAATTGCGAGGGTTCAGAACCAGGTAAAAACATCCAGAAAAATGGTGTCACCATCATGGGACCCATTAACATACCAGGCTCCATGCCTGTTCATGCCAGCGAAGTATATGCTAAAAACCTCTCAGCCTTATTACAACTGATGGTAACTAAGGAGGGAGAACTTGATCTAAACTTCGCAGATGACATCCTCGATGGAGCCTGTGTTACCCACGGCGGCGAAATTCGTTCCCAACGGGTTAAAGAGGCTTTGGGAGTTCCTGTGGGTCAATAGTAAACACCACAGGCATCTCTAGCCTCTTTGTGAGGGGGAAACTGCGGTGGGCGGCCGGGTCACTGGGTAACAGTGACGAACAGCTAGACGCTTTCCAAGCTACTGGAGATATTGAATGACAACAGAAACTCTGATTTCGGCTTTATTTGTTTTTGTCCTGGCATCTTTTGCCGGGTTTGAGGTGATTACGAAAGTACCACCAACCCTACACACGCCCCTAATGTCTGGGGCTAATGCCATCTCAGGAATTGCGGTTTTAGGGGCGATTATTATTGCCGGAGAACAGGATTGGAACATCACGGTGATTCTGGGTATTGTGGCTGTGGTACTGGCTACTATTAATGTTGTGGGTGGCTTTTTGGTTACTGACCGGATGCTGCAAATGTTCAAGAAAAAGGAGGTTAAAGCATGATCGACTTTCTACCAACAGGCATTGAGTTAAGTTATTTGGTGGCGGTAACCCTGTTTTTCTTTGGTCTGAAAAAGTTGGGGTCTCCGGCGACGGCTCGCAATGGGAATATATTGGCATCTATTGGGATGTTAATTGCGATCGTGGCTACGCTTCTTAATCAGCAGGTTCTCAACTACGGCACAATTCTGATAGCGATCGCCATAGGTTCGGCTATTGGTGGCATCGCCGCCTATAAAGTCGAAATGACTGATATGCCTCAGATGGTCGGTTTGTTTAACGGTCTCGGTGGTGCAGCTTCTTCTATGGTGGCTGTAGGCGAGTTCTGGCGCTATTTAGCTACCTCTGATGCTCCCCCCCTACCAACTACTGTTACAGCGGTGTTAGGGGTTCTAATTGGCGGTGTCACCTTCACCGGCTCCCTCATCGCTTTCGCCAAACTGCAAGGGATTATGAGTGGCTCTCCGATTCTGTTTCCCTTGCAACAACCCTTTAACCTAGCCCTGTTAATTAGCTTTGTAGGGGCAAGTGTTTATATCTGTGTACAACCCTTCAACGTCCCGGTTTTCCTGGCTTTAGTGGGCATTTCTCTGGTGCTGGGAGTGCTTTTTGTTATCCCTATCGGTGGCGGAGATATGCCGGTGGTGATTTCCCTGTTAAACTCATTCTCAGGGTTAGCTGCTAGTGCGGCGGGTTTTGTGGTGATGAATAACCTGCTGATCATTGCTGGGGCTTTGGTGGGTGCTTCTGGTATTATCCTTACGGTGATCATGTGTAAGGCGATGAACCGCTCGATTACCAACGTCCTATTTGCTGGGTTTGGTACAGGTGAAGGTACAGCGGCAGCGCCTAGCGCTTCTGGTGGTGCAACCAATCAGAGTGTTCGCAATATCGACCCGGAAGAAGGGGCGATGATGTTGGGGTATGCTCGTTCTGTGGTGATTGTTCCGGGTTATGGCATGGCTGTAGCTCAAGCACAGCACTCGGTTAAGGAACTGGTGGATATGCTAGAATCCTTGGGGGTGGATGTGAAATATGCAATTCACCCGGTGGCGGGACGGATGCCGGGACACATGAACGTTCTGTTAGCCGAGGCGAATGTTCCCTATCCGCAGTTGTATGATATGGATGACATCAACCCCCAATTTGAACAGACTGATGTGGCTCTGGTGATTGGGGCTAATGATGTGGTTAACCCGGCGGCGCGGGAAGATAAAAATAGCCCGATCTACGGAATGCCGATTCTGGATGTAGATAAAGCCAAGCATACTATTGTGATTAAGCGTGGTATGAGTACGGGTTTTGCTGGGGTTGATAATGATTTGTTCTACAAGGACAAAACTATGATGCTATTTGGCAGCGCTAAGGATATGGTTGCTAAGTTGGCTTCTGAGGTTAAACAACTCTAGGCTTTTCCAATAATTTCCGGTTCTACTGACATCCTTCGAGTCCCATGGACGGCGGGGGATGTCAGTCTGTATTGGGGTTTGATGTTAGGCTTCTCAGGAGTTCGGCTACGACGCGGCGATAGTCTGATGCTGCTTCTCTGGCATTTTTGCTGCGAGACCGAATAATGGAAACGCCTTCTAGGGGACAGCGTTCATGGGCTTTGTAGGAGCGAATAAAATTCTGGAAAACTGGAATACCTGATTCCCGCAAGGACTTTTGAGCCTCAAAAGCATCTCCAATACTGCGGGGGTCAACTTTGGTGAGCAGGACTTTATAATCAATGTTGATGGGGGCGACACGATCGCGTACAGTAGCCATTAAGGCTACTAAATCCATGGGTGCGGCTTGGCTGGGTAAAATTAGATAATCAGCTACCTGGACTACGGCGGCTAGGGATTCGGATTTCAAGGCTGGGGGGGTATCAACGACAATCATTTGGACTTGTTGAACTTTCCTTAGCTGTTTCAGGAGACTAGGATTGGTTTCTTCTGAGACATCAAAGGGCATTTCTCCCTGTTCAACCCACCACATAGCGGAACCCTGGGGGTCTGTATCTACTAGGAGGGTGGAGAAGTTGCTCGAAAGTATAGCAGCGAGATTGACGGCGGTTGTGGTTTTACCAACTCCACCTTTCCCATTGGCGATCGCTAAAATTGTCGGCATTCTATCTGAATCGGATAACTTGCTTAGAAAACATAACACGAAAGGTGGTTTGGTAGCGAACAAGATGCGATCGCCTCCCCGTACCAGAAAGCCCCAAGATAGGGAGAACAAGCCTCTATTTTGGGGTTATGGGTTAAGTGGTCTGACGTTCAATCACGCCGCCACCTAGGAGCAAATCTTCGGAGTACCATACAGCCGCCTGACCGGGGGTAATTCCGAAAATAGGCTCATCAAAAATCAGTCGGACTCTGGTGCCAATTTGGGGGTCTGGTTCGGAAGATAAAGGAACCACGGTTACGGGTAATGGCTTACTGCGATAACGAATTTGTACCTCGGCGCGGATAGGTTCAGAGGGCGGCGCAATAGATACCCAATTAACGCGCCTAATGGTGCATTCGGTTTGAGTCATACGATCGCGATCGCCAACTACTACCCGATTTCGTCCGGGGTCAATACTCAGGACATATAATGGCTCAGGTGCAGAAATTCCCAAACCTCGGCGTTGACCGATAGTATAGTGGTGGATGCCATCATGTTCTCCTAAAACCCGACCTTCAGGATCGACAATTTCGCCTTTTTTCCCAGTAATATATTTATCCAAAAAGGCGCGCATAGAACCATTAGCCTCGACCAAACAGAGGTCTTGGCTTTCGGGTTTATCAGCAGTTTTCAGGTTATACTGAGCGGCGATGCGTCTAGTTTCGGATTTCGGGACTTCTCCGAGGGGAAAAACCACAGCGCCTAGTATATCCTGAGTTAAATCATAGAGAAAATAAGACTGATCCTTAGTGCGATCGACGGCGCGTTTTAACTGATGGCGATCGCATTGTGAATTATAGGAAACCCTAGCATAGTGACCGGTAGCGATCCGGTTAATATTTAACTCCGTAGAAGCATAACCCAGCATCGGGCCAAACTTAACGGCACGATTACACTGGGAACAGGGTAAAGGAGTAATCCCCGCCCCATATCCTTCGACCAAATAATCAATAATATGGGTTTGGAACAGATCGCGGCTATCGACAATATAATGGGGAATGCCAAGCTGTTCGCAGATATGGGCTGCATCCACCATACCCTCGGAACAGCATTGACCCTTACCCCGCATTAACCATAGGGTTAACCCCACCACCTCATATCCTTGGTGATGCAGAATAGCCGCGGCTGCGGAACTATCAACCCCTCCTGAAAGACCAACAACAATTTTTTGCATTTAAATTATCGCCTCTACCAATTCCACCCGTCGCGACACGACTAGACTATATGTTATCAGATCTAAAGTAGTAGTAGGCTCGCGCTCAGGGAAACTCCCCCACCGTCAAACCCTATAAACGGGGTTTCTGTGCTAAATATCGGTAAGGAAACATAGTTGTTGAGTTTCGTGGCGATCGCCAATTAAGTTTTAAGCAGGAGTGAATCGAATTGATAGCCATGACGAAACTATTTAATAGTACCGCCTCCGCCCTCTGTTACTCAATTATTTACGATCGCACCCCCACGGAGGAAACCCGCGAATTTTATCATAATGATGTCGTGCGATTTGTCCTCGAACAACATCGCCGAATGCCGGATTATCTGCAATTTCCCATCTGGCTATTAACCGTTATTTTCGACTGCTGGGGATGGCTAAACGCCTCACCCTTTCATCGTCAACCCCACCAGCTTCGTCGCCAACAAATCGAAGCCTGGAAAAATTCCCCTTTTAGTCCCTGTCGGGATTTGATGCGCTTTTATGAGAGTTTAGTGGTACTGTGTTGGCAATCTTTGGTTAATTCCAATCAATGCGATCGCCATGTTTGAACCCCAGTCCTGTGAAATTGCCGTCATTGGTTCCGGTCCTGGAGGTGCAATTACCGCCTGTTTATTAGCCGAAGCCGGACGGGATGTGCTACTTATCGAAGAAGGGGCTTTTCTTCCCCTAGAGTCCTGTGCGCCCTTTTCCCAGGAAGAAATGGTGCAGAAATATCGCCATGGCGGGTTAACAGCAGCCCTAGGAACCCCAAAAGTGCAATATGTCGAAGGTCGCTGTGTGGGGGGAGGTAGCGAAATCAACAGCGGGCTGTACCATCGAACCCCGCCGCAGGTATTGGAGAGGTGGCGGACTGAGTTTCAGGTGGAAGGTTTAGGGGATGCTGACCTATTACCCCATTTTCAAGCCTGCGAAGAGGCTGTTACTGTCTGTCCCCTACCAGGAAAACCCCCCGCCGCCTCTCTGAAACTCCACCAAGGGGCTATCAAGTTGGGCTGGGAGTCCCTAGAAGTGCCGCGCTGGTTTCGCTATGAAACCCAGGATGACCCGAATTTGCCACCCAAGGGAAAGCGCCAGTCAATGACCAAAACCTTTATTCCTCGCGCGTTACGGGCGGGGTGTAGGTTGCGCTCAGAGACGCGAATTAACCGAATTGGTCGCCGGGGTCAAAAGTGGACTCTGTGGGCTAATACGGGCGAAATTGAGGCGGAAACGGTGTTTATCTGTGGCGGGGCTATCCAAACCCCGGCTTTGTTGCGGCGCAGTGGGATTACTGAAAATATTGGTAATTCTCTACAACTGCATCCGACGGTTAAGGCGATCGCCCAATTTTCCGAACCTGTTAACGCCCTTGATATGGGGGTTCCCGTCCATCAGGTTAAGGAGTTCGCCCCCCGGTTCAGTTTTGGCTGTTCGATTAGTTCCCCCCCTTACCTGTCGGTGGGAATGGTGGATCATCCTGAGTATATGGGGGAGGTACACCGCCACTGGGAAAATATGGCGATTTATTATGCCATGATTACCGCCTCCGGTCGGGGGTCGGTGCGTACTCTCCCCGGTTTTCGCGATCCTTTGGTGCGCTATCGCCTCACGGGTGAGGATTTGCGGGATTTGGGTGACGGCTTGCGGAAGTTGTCTCAACTGCTATTTGAGGCGGGGGCGATCGCCGTTTATCCCAGTTTGTCGGGGTTTGGGCGGTTGAAGGGAGACGATGGCGATCGCATCCCCGAAATTCTCCCGGCGGCGAGTACCAATTTGATGACGGTTCATCTGTTTTCTTCCTGTCCTATGGGGGAAAATCGCCGCCTTTGTGCGGTCGATTCCTTTGGCAAAATTCATGGCTTTGACAATCTTTATATTGCTGATGGAAGTCTGTTATGTACCGCCCCTGGCGTGAATCCTCAAGGGTCGATTATGGCGATCGCTCGACGGAATGCGTTAAAATTTTTAGACCAACTTTAGCCGGTCAA
This sequence comes from Arthrospira sp. PCC 8006, assembly GCF_046480465.1. Lineage (NCBI taxonomy): Bacteria > Bacillati > Cyanobacteriota > Cyanophyceae > Oscillatoriales > Microcoleaceae > Arthrospira > Arthrospira sp. PCC 8006. The sequence continues at coordinate 4,618 of NZ_PKGG01000011.1, read as the reverse complement.
CAATTGCCAACTGCCAAAAATGTTCTGATTTATGCCATCAATAATGTTGTCAATTCCCCGGAAAATAACAATTAGATCAACCACAGCACTCTACCTGATTCCGGTTTTAATTTTAATTGCTTTTGTGATTATCTACGGCGTGAGAGTTCCCCTCTGGGATGAATGGGCGATCGCCGCCATCTTTGAGAAAATAGCCCAGGGAAAAGCTGGGTTAAGTGATTTTGCCGAAATCTACAATGATCATCGCTACTTTTTCCTGAGATTAATTGTCGTCCCCTTGGCATTTATTTCCGGTTGGGAGAAGATTTATGAAATCTTGATTGGGGTGTTATTTGCTATCCTCAACGGAATTTTTATTGTCAAAATTTCTCGCCAATGCTATCCAGATATTTCGCACTCCCAAAGATTCCACATTATTAATGGTCTATCCTGGCTGATTCTGTTTTCCCTCGTGCAGTATCAAAATTGGCTGTGGGGATTGCAATTGGGGATATTTCTAGTTAATCTGTGTGTGACAATTTCTCTCTGGGTTCTCAATTCACAACAGCCCCAGCACCAAAAAAGCCTAATTTGGGCGACTCTACCCATGATGATTGCCAGCTTCACATTAGCCCAAGGTATTATAGGATGGTTGGCGATTTTACCCACAGTTTTTTTAACTAATACCACCATCAAATCAGGATTAAAAAATAGCCTGATATGGCTAGGATTATTTGGAATTACTACCGCCGTTTATGTGATAGGATATAATCGGGATCATCCCAGCAATTTTAACCTTTTGTATCTGCTCAATCATTCCGTATTTTGGGCGCGTTTTTTCTTGATACTATTGGGAGCCCCTCTCGGTTTCTATTCCGTGCCAATAGCCAATATTTTGGGGGTTTTGGTATTATTCAGCTTTGGGGGTGCGATCGCCTGGGGATATCAAAAAAACGGGTTCCAATTTTTACAAACCGTCGCCCCCTGGATTAGTTTAGCATTGTTCGCCTTACTATTTGCCGCCATTACCACTTTTGGCAGGGCTGAAGCCGCATTTACCGATTTAGGCTTAGATTTTGCTTTAGGTTCCAGATATACCAGCAATTCCCTATTTTTGTGGGTAGCAGTGTTACAAATTGGCTTATATTTCCCTAATCGAGAACTTCCCGTTATCCCATGGAAACGGGGATTAACTGGTGTAGCCATATTGATAATTTTTCTAACCGCAATTAATTCGGTATACGCCATTAAAGAAGGTCAATTCTATCGACGAGTTTCTAACCATATCACAAGCTGCTTAAACGTGATCCAAGTTTGGGACGATCGCTCTCCTGACTGCTGGCAATGGTTTAAAATTATCCCCTCTCGCGATCGCTTTAAACAAACAGCAATGGTCTTAAATGACTTAGGATTTATCGATAGTCCTAACCTACAATTTATCAAGAGTTCCGAAAATTATGGTGCGATCATCTGGGATAATTCCCCAGGTGTGTTTTCCCAAAACCATCAAAATGGCTGGATTCTATTAACCGGAGAATTACAACTTAATCCCCAGCTAGTTGATGACAATAATCAGCTTTTGATACTTTCCAATTCCTCAGAAACCACAGCCATTGCTTACTCCGAAATCAACCAAAATATGTGGCGGGCTGCCATAGAAACAGCCGTTTTTAATCTGTATCAAAACACATCAATTCAGGCCTGGATCAGGGTAGGGGAATCGGCAGAATTACTACCTTTGGCTGGAGAAACTCAAATTAAAGTAATTCTTGATGGCATCCCTAACCCCCGCTTTAACCGCCAACCTGAAACCATTTACGGCTATATTAATCCCCCCCTCGCCACCTTAACTTTAAACCCCGGTGATCGCTTTATGGTAGACGGTTGGGCGGCGTTTGGCGATCGCGACCAACAACCCGATCGCGTCTTTTTTTCATATAACGACCAGGACTTTTTCTTCGCCGACACAGAAATTAACATACAGACCCCCGATATTGTGCAACATTTTAACAGCGATCGCTACTCAAAATCCGCTTGGATCGCTGAACTTTCCGCCCCAGATATTCCCCCCGGAGAAACCACTATTCACGCTTGGGTTTATGATCCTGATAGGGGGGAGTTTGTCACCCTACAACGAGAAATTCCGTTAATTATTCTCTCAGAAGACCAAGGAGGAAACCATGAGTGATCTAGTTTTAGTTACAGGCGCTTTAGGCTGGTTAGGATTCAGTTTAGTTAAAGCCTTAGTTAAAGGACTCCCAGATATTGAGGCTTTTTCCCAACCCAGAAATAATCTGATGATTCGCTGTCTAATTTTACCCGGTCAAAACCCCGAAAGTCTCACCAACCTCTCCGATAAAATTGAAGTGATTGTCGGCGATTTACGGAATCCCCAAGACTGCGATCGCTTTTGTGAAAATGCGAACCATGCCATTCTATTTCATACCGCCGGAATCATTCACCCTCCGCGCGTTTCCGAATTTTATCATATTAATGTCAACGGAACCCAAAACCTGTTAAATTCCGCAATCACAAATCGCGTAAAAAGGGCCGTGATTGTCTCTTCTAATTCTCCCTGTGGTTGCAATCCTCACCCGGATCATCTATTCGATGAAAAATCCCCCTACCATCCCTATATGAATTATGGCAAATCCAAAATGCTGATGGAATTAGCCGTGTCCGAGGTACAGAAATCAGGGAAAATAGAAACCGTTATTGTCCGTCCGCCTTGGTTTTACGGCCCCAACCAACCCCCCCGACAAACCCTATTTTTCCAAATGATTCGGGATGGAAAAGGTCCCATTGTGGGAGATGGAAATAATTTGCGATCGATGGCTTATATCGACAATCTCTGTCAGGGACTTTTGCTATCAGCCGAATCCGAAAAAGCCAACGGTCAAACCTACTGGATAGCCGATAATCGCCCCTATTCCATGAATGAAATTATCGATACAGTCGAGAAACTCCTAGAATCCGAATTTAACCAAACTTGCGCCCACAAACGTTTAAAATTACCCGGAATTACCGGAGATATCGCCACCTTAGTAGATGGCACTTTGCAGAGTTTAGGATTATATCAGCAAAAAATTCATGTATTATCTGAAATGAATAAAACCATCGCCTGTTCAGTTGCCAAAGCCCAACGAGAATTAGGCTATTCTCCCAAAGTTTCCCTAGAAGAAGGGATGCGTCGTAGTCTTAAATGGGTGTTCGATAATTACGGAGGAATTGATAACTAATGGCTGATTATATCATCGTCACCGAGGGATTAACCGCTACAGAAGCCACTGCAGCCGTCGATAACTTATCCCCTTATTTTAAAGCAGTAATCTGTCAGTTAGCCGCCGATGCTGAACCCAATTCTCGCGTGTTTGTTGCCCCTGGTAATCCCTTCGGACATTCCCAATCTGAGGAAGATTATGCAGGGGAATTTCTCCAGCAATTGCGCCCAGATTTACAGGTTTTGGTTCCCCAAAATGTCCGAGATAAAACCTATTTAGATACCTTTGATAATGCGCGGGTATTGCGTTATTGGTTAAAGCAGGAAAAATATTGGCCCCTAGAGTCAGTTATTTTATACTGCAATAAACCCCACAGTTTCCGAAGTTGGATTATGTTTAAATCCTGCGATTTTCCCGTGCAAAAAGTAGTAAGTTGTCGTCCCGAAAAGGTTGATAATTCTATGGCGATCGCCCCCCGATTATGGTTTTATAATTATCCGCCGATCCAATTCCTTTACGAATTGGCGACATTAGTTTACGATGCTGGCAGAGTCATTATTTGGAAGGTTAGCGGTAGTCCATAAAAACTTGTAAACAACTTCTATTTTGATAAGATAGTCTCCAAACTGATAGTCATTTGATTGGTAACTTTAAAGTGTTTAATCTTGATTTTATCTTGTTCCTTTAAAAGAGTAGGACAAGTTAACAAATCAGTTTCATTATTTAAAATTGAATACAATTGACTATTGTTATCTATCAAATTGCTTTTGAGATAAAACAAAATACCTTGAAAATCTATATATATGGTTTCCTCGTGATAACCTTGAATTGGATTTAAGTGATTGTTTAAAGTCAATAAAATATACATCCTACTCATGCCATCCGCAAATTTACCCTCAATATTTTTTAAAATAGAATCATGATAATTTTTCACATTTATGGAGGATTTTAATTCAATTAAAATAATCATCAATCTATAAATTTTTTCATCAATCAAATTTTGTGTTTTATCCTGATATTTTTGTAATACTAAAATAGCACATTCAGGAGTTTTACTTTGGGTTGAGATACCAGGTATGGGTTTTTCTAAATCAACTTTCCAAATTTTTTCAACTTTAGATTTCTCATTATGATAATCCAATTTGTTAATCTTAATTGATACTAGACGATTATTTGGGGAGTTCTTATTTTTATTTTCTTCTATTTCTATTATTTCATCATCACGGACTGGAATTTCAACTATAAATTGTTCATTAGTTAAAGCCTTATGTACTGCATCTCTCAGCAATAATATATCCTTATTGCCAGGATTATTTAAACAATAATGTTTCCTATTTTTTGATTTTTTACTCATCTTTAAACTAGCAAATTAAAAATCATCCTGTTGGCGGTAAATATAATCAGTCAGAATCCGCAGA
>NZ_PKGG01000351.1:0-3442 GCF_046480465.1 Arthrospira sp. PCC 8006 | reverse complement strand
TGTTGATTTTTTAGTCATGAGTATAGCCATGGGAGACGAATACATTGAATCTAGGCGATCGCTCCTCCCCTTGTCAACCCCTTTATTCTTTTATGGCGACGATTTGAGCCAGGGGTTATGATGGATAATCATAAAAAAGGAGATGTTTCGGAAGGAGAATTTAGAGGTGATGGAGTGGCAAAGTGTGGTTAACTCGATTGATGAGTTTGTGTTTGAACAAACTGGGGAACACTTGGATAGTCTGCAATTAGCGATTTTAAAGGGAGTCCTGAATGGGGACAAGTATAGTGCGATCGCCAAGCAGTACGGATGTAGCACAGGTCATGCCAAGGATAAGGGATACGAACTGTGGCAGTTATTATCAAAAGTCTTTGATCAAGATGTTAATAAATCAAATTTAGTCGCTACAGTTGAGCGTTTAGGGTTTGTAAATTATCAGTCTCCTTTTATTGGCAATAATGTGCGCGTTAATACTATTAATCTTTGCAGTAATTATGAAACAGCCAATTTAGAACATCAGGATAAAGTCCATCCTGAATCTCCAGTCAAAAATACCATATATGAAGACCAAATAGTTGAACATATCTTGCAAGAGACTAAATTTAAGGCGGTGGAGAAACTAAGTCAACTCGGTTTAACACCGGAACAAATTGCCGAATCCTTAGATTTACCCTTACCAGAAGTTCAGAATTGGATAGAGTAAATTTATTTTAATTGTGAGAATTTTGGATTAGATTATCTGGCATCACAGTATGGATTTTGGAYGACACTATTCGGTTCTACACTATCGATAAGCCAGGTACTTTTATTTTGGTCAAAAATTAAATTAAATATCAAGCTTTCACAGGGAGTCTGGCCATTTTTCATGTGGTATTTCAACCACACTTTAATTTTGGCTTTGCTATTATTTTTAGCAAAAGTCTGGAAAGCATAAACCTCAACTTTTCGGACAGAATCCCACCAATTATCCTTAACCCTTTGAGCGGCTCTTCGTCGCCAAGGGTCGCTGAGTAACTTGATAGCCTCTTTTCTGTTACTGGTGGCTAACTGATAATACCTAACAATTGTTTGTTTAGGATCTGAATTTAGCCCCGCCGTTTGATTTGCAGAGGATTGCGAAGCTGTTTTTTGAATTTGGGATTGCCAACCGAAATAAACAGAGGCACTAACAATACACAAGGCTACAGCAATCCACTTTTGTGTTTTTGATACTTTAAATTGAGCAACTTTTAATTGTATCCATTGAACAAATGGATGAGTGGGTTTGCTGGGGGTAAATTGATTAGTAGGTGCAGGTGGTGTAGGAAGGATAGTTAAAGGTGATATGGATATGGGCCTAGGCAATGGGCTTGGAGGGACATTAGGTGATCCATAACTTGGAGTAATAGTAGGTTTATTTAAATTAGAATTAGCGCAATTTTTGATAATAGTAGGTAAAGATGAACTTCCGGTATTAGGCGAAGCTGATCCGGCAGGATTTTCAAATATATCAACCCCAATTTGAGCTTTCCGTTCACACCAGTAACATCTGCCATAGGTTCTAGCATAATAATGCTGTTCTCCGGCCACAGAACATTGTTTTAAATCCTTGATTGCCACTTCTAAAGCATTTTGCCATTCCGATGCACTAGGTCGAGCATAAGGATTGCGATGTCCATCATCAAAACAGCGACGAAATAAGGCTTGTAGCTGAGGATGTATCACATCAAATGATATGGTTATGGGACTAGGTTTAACCTTAGAGCTTTTACCATAGACCCAGTGTCCTTGAGCAATTTTTTCTCCTAAACTTGGAGGGTCACCAGAGCCATTCCACTTACCTGAAAACGGGTGATCGTTAAAAAGTAACTGCCAAATTAGAATAGCTAATCCAAAGCGATCATGTACTTCGTGCCTATCGAAATCGCGAAAGCTTTTTCCGTACATTTCCGGTGGCGTATATTCTTCCACCCCGACATTACAACGATAGACTTTTGAATTGCGAGGATTTGTTACTTGAAAAGAATCGGTGTCTATGATAGAAACATAAGTATTTCGTTTTACCAAAATATTTTGACCATTAATATCTCCTATGACATATTTTTTGGCATGAATAGACGAAATACAAGCCGCAATATTCATAGCTGTAGCGTGTAAGTATAACCAATTAAAAGTCGGGGCGTTTTGTTTTCTAGCAGCAGGATGATATATAACTGAAAATTCTAATGTATTGCTAATATAAGGCAGTAAAAACCCTTTTGGTATTCCTTTATCTGTGAGAATACACTGCGGCCAAACAATTGAGATATGTCCATTTTTTAAAGCTGGTTGCTGGGGAGAATTACTAATCATTAAGCGTAGTTTATCCCAAGTATCACTGGGTGCTGACTTAAGATATATCTTGGCTACAAAACCAGCCTTGCTAGTCTCATAAATTATTGCTTCTCCTCCTCTGGCAATTTCTTTGTTAAGACTAACCAACTCTCCGGTTGTTTCAGATTTGAGATACTTCATAATACTATCTACTTTGATTTACATAAATATCAACACTAATGATTAAGATTAAACTGTATACAATATACATTAATATTTGCATCAATAATCCATTAGACAAAATACTTATCAAAAGGCTGATTAATGTCATTAAAATAACTATTAGGATTATGTATAACATTTTGTTTACCCAAGGTTGTATAGAATCAAGACTAAATTTATATTGCCAATATTGATGGTTTCGATTACCTCTATGATTGATGTTTACTTCTTTAATCGGCAATTCATAATCATTAAAGTCAATTCGTCGCAGTAAATCAATGAAATTTTTTTGATCTACTTTTTGGTCGGATATGACAGAGATTGTTAAAATTCTTTTTTTAAAACTTAATTTTATATCTATATTATGATACTGATTCTGGGTGAATTTATAAATGTCTTCCTTGATTTTGTCAAATTCTGGCTGAATATTATATGATGGTTGGCTATTTAGTGAATCATCTTCCAAAGATTCAATGGGATCTCTTGATGTAGATGGTGATTGAGAAATAGCAGAAGGGGAGGGGGAGGGATTGAGTTGGATGTTTGATGATTGAATGGGACCTGATGAAGAGTTATGATTTTGACTATTTTGAATACAAAGTAATACCGTTTTGTCATCATCAGTTCTTTGATTTATGTCATCAGATTTTAGCCAATCACTGACAATATTTTTTGTCTCCGCTTCTGTTTTATGGGAACGCATAATTTGTGTTTCCACAGGCTCAAAAAACTTATCATAAGCCTTCCATTGTTTAGATTTAATCAACGAAATATGTTCTATGCCATCAGTAGCTGCACAAATAAAATCAATCGGTTCAGCAATAACTTTAACTTGCATATACTGATCAGCAGAAGCAGAAGTGATCGGGACATACTCATTCGCATATTCTCCTTTTTGAGGTTGGAATATAAGTTGATAATTGGGAAA
>NZ_PKGG01000031.1:0-35257 GCF_046480465.1 Arthrospira sp. PCC 8006 | reverse complement strand
TCTAGGGCGATCGCCATGTCCATAATTTCTGTTTGAGTCAGGGKGTTTCCGGCTAGGGTATTTGCACCCACTAAACCCCCTACAATTGCTGTGGCTGAACTTCCCAAGCCCCTGGCGAGGGGAACCCCTAGTTTGATGTGAATTTTGACGGGAGGGGGAGTTTGATTGATGTGATGGTAGAGTTTAAGAAAAGCCTGATAAACTAAGTTGCGATCGTCCGTGGCTACAGCCTGGGCTTCTACTCCTTCGGCGGTAATTTGATGGAGTTTTTCTGTATCCGTTAATGGGGAAAATTCTAGGATATTATACAGGCTGAGGGCGGCACCAATACAATCAAATCCTGGTCCAATATTGGCGGTGGTGGCGGGGACGGTAACGGTAATTGGGTGAGACATTGACAATGATGAATATGGGCTAATTTTGTGGTAAAATTAGGGATTTTATCCCTGGCTTTTAGTTATGCAGACCATGGCTAGTTATTCTGGGTCTTGGTTGGCTGAATTTTCGCCAATATTAAGATTCTTTTTGGACTCTTTTAATTCTTTCCAGAGTTGTTTGATTCTTTGGTAAGCCACTTCGGAACTCAGTTTACCATTGGTTTCTAACCCACAGATATAGTTCACCTTATGTGCAAACTCTTGGAGGTTAGAGTTAAACATCATATTTTGGGGGCTAAATTCTCCACGATAACGGGTTTTGGGGTAAAGAAATTCGTCTTTTTCGTTCATATATTTAGGCTGAATATGTGAGTTGGTATCCTGGGGGAAAGCTACTACTAACTCCCTCAAAAAAATGCTATTCTGGCTACATTTTTAGGTGCTAGTAATATCATTAATGAAAATCAAGGACTGACACTTAGGGGGTAGCTGGGTTTAAGTCTGACCGTGGTGATTATAGTATTTCAGGCGGGTTATACAAGGGAAAGGATTATATTTTTGACCAGTATTTATACTGACTCAATCCGATTAAATGATTAACTAAATCCGGGTCAACTTAGCTTAAGATCATATAGCATTATGTATTATATGTTAGGCGATACCAAAAGGGGAGTCAATATGTCTATGGGTTTAGACAAACTCCCCATGGTAAAAGAGGTAGAAGGGGTTTCTAGCCTAGTATAGGTTATTGTGGGGCACCATATCCCCCGCCGCCGGGAGTTTGGATGGTCAACACATCCCCTATACCCATAAGGGCGATCGCACTACTATGGAGATCTTCAACAGTCCCATTTTGGCGAGTAATGGAATTACGCCCCACCATACCGGGTTCACCTCCAGCCATACCAAAAGGTGGGATGATACGATGTCCCGATAGGATAGTGGCTGTCATTTCCTCCAAAAATCGAATTTGGCGGATAATACCATTACCACCGCGATACTTTCCGTTACCGCCGCTGTGGGGGCGAATAACAAAAGCCTCGATCAGAACCGGATAACGCCATTCTAGCACTTCTGGATCAGTTAGGCGAGAATTAGTCATGTGGGTATGTACTGCGTCGGTCCCGTGAAAATTAGGACCTGCGCCCGATCCGCCGCAGATGGTTTCATAATATTGATAGCGATCGCTTCCAAAGGTAAAATTATTCATAGTTCCCTGGGAAGCCGCCATAACTCCCAAAGCGCCATATAAAGCATCAACCACAGCCTGAGAAGTTTCGACATTTCCAGCCACTACAGCCGCCGGAAATTTGGGGTTAAGCATACAGCCTTCAGGGATGATAATTTCTAAAGGTTTTAAACATCCAGCATTGAGGGGAATGCTATCAGCCACCAAAGTCCGAAATACATACAAAACCGCCGCTTTACAAACAGCCTGGGGTGCATTAAAGTTGCTGTCCAATTGTCGAGAAGTTCCGGTGAAATCTATTTTGGCGCTGCGGTTTTGGCGATTAATGCTAATAGCGACTTGAATAACTCCCCCATTATCCAGAACATAAATAAACTCACCATCCCGCAGAACATCAATAGCCCTTCTGACGGACTCCTCTGCATTATCCTGGACAAATTGCATATAAGTTTGGACTGTAGCCAAGCCATATTGTGCGACCATTTTATGTAATTCTGTCACCCCTTTTTCATTGGCGGCAATTTGTGCTTGTAGGTCAGCAATATTAGTCTGAGGGTTCCGGGCGGGGTAGGGATGATTAGTTAATAATTTCAGCAATTGTGCTTCTCGGAATTTACCGCTATCAACCAACTGGAAATTATCGATTAAAATACCTTCTTCCAAGACTGTTTTACTATGGGGTGGCATAGAACCGGGCGTTATCCCTCCCAGGTCGGCATGATGACCCCGAGATGCCACATAAAATAAAATGTTTAATCCGGCAGTATCAAACACTGGAGTAATGACGGTAATATCAGGTAAATGAGTCCCGCCATCATAGGGATTATTTAGCATATAAACATCCCCAGCTTTGAGAGTTTCGGCTTTAGCTTTAATTAGGCTGCGGACACTTTCTCCCATAGAGCCTAAATGTACAGGAATATGGGGAGCGTTGGCTACGAGTTCCCCGAATTGGTCAAAAATTGCACAGGAAAAATCTAGGCGTTCTTTAATGTTAACTGATGATGCCGTATTTTGTAGGGTAATTCCCATTTGTTCAGCGATGAACTGAAACAGGTTTTTAAATATTTCGAGACGCACCGGATCAGGTTTTGTGGTGTAGATTTTGGAGTCAATGGGGGAAGTTTGGGGCTGGGCAATTTTGGCTAAAACTAAGTGATTGCGTTCGGTTAATTGAGCAGACCAACCTGGCTCGATAATATTAGTTCCGGTAGGTTCGAGAATAATCGCGGGTCCGATTAATTCATCTCCTGGCTGTAAAATATCTCTGGGAAATACGGGGGTTTGTTGCCATTTTTGGTTGGTAAAAATTGGGACGGTGGCAATAGGGGTAGGGGGTTGATTGTGGCGACGAGATAATATGGTTTCGGGGGGATTTTCCATCTGGCGGACTATTTCAACGGATACAGATTCAACTATTAGTTGTTTGTCGTTTTTGATAAAGCCATAACGGGTGCGGTGTTCAGTTTCAAAGGCGGCTTTCATGGGTTCGACTTGGCGGGAAAATGGGACGGTGAGGGTTGAGTCTGTCCCCTGATATTTCAAATTGGCGCGATAAAAAACTATGTCGTTGGGGGAATTGTGGGGGTCAAGTTCCGATCGCATTTCGGTTTCTAAGTCGGCTAAAACTGGGGTGATATCGGCTAATAAATGTTCGTTTAGCGGGGCTTCTATGGCTTTCTCGCGGATGTTACCTACATCTGCTAGAGCCATGCCATAGGCTGATAAAACGCCAGCGTAGGGATGAATAAACACCCGTGTAATGCCTAATGTATCTGCGATCGCGCAGGCGTGTTGACCTCCCGCGCCGCCAAAGCAACAGAGGGTATATTCGGATACGTCATAACCGCGCTGTAGGGAGATTTTCTTAATCGCATTAGCCATATTTTCTACGGCGATCGCAATAAAACCCGCCGCCACTTCTTCGGGTTGGCGAGGGTCTCCGGTGGCTTGAGTAATATCTGCCGCTAACTGATTAAATTTGGTTTTAACTACTTCTGCATCAAGGGGTAAATTGGCTTGGGGTCCGAATACTTGGGGGAAAAATTCGGGTCTAATTTTGCCTAACATTACGTTACAGTCAGTAACTGTTAAAGGTCCCCCACCACCATAGCAAGCCGGACCTGGATCAGCACCCGCAGACTGTGGACCGACACGATAGCGGAAACCGTCAAAGACTAAAATTGAACCTCCCCCGGCTGCGACAGTATGAATAGAAAGGATGGGGGTTCGCATTCTGACCCCCGCAATTTCGGTCTCAAATTGTCTTTCATATTCGCCGTTATAATGGGCGACATCTGTGGATGTTCCACCCATATCAAAGGTGATAATTTTGTCAAAACCTGCCTGTTGACTGGTTTTGACAGCGCCAACAATGCCGCCAGCAGGCCCTGATAAAATGCTATCTTTTCCTTGGAAGTTTTGGGCGTTAGTTAGGGCTCCATTAGACTGCATAAACATTAATTTAGGCAGATTTTGGGGCGGGCTAGATACTCCATCTCTTGGGGTATGGTTGCCATATAATTCCTGGGCTACTTTGTCGATATAACGCTTTAAAATGGGTGATAAGTAAGCATCAACTACGGTGGTATCTCCCCGGCTGATTAGTTTCATTAGGGGGCTAATTTGGTGGGATGTGGAAATTTGGGTAAAGCCAATTTGGGCGGCGAGTTCGGCTATTTGTTGTTCGTGTTTGGGGTAGCGGTAACTGTGCATTAGGGCGATCGCACAACTGCGAATCCCGTCTTGATAAGCCTGTTGTAGGGCTGCTTGTAAGGGTTCTAATTGGAGAGGCTGCAGTTCTTCACCTTGGGCGCTGTAGCGTTCTTCTGCTTCGATTACCCTTTCATATAGCAGGGATGGTAAAATGATTTCTTGGGCAAAAATATCGGGGCGATTTTGATAGCCAATTCTGAGAGCATCTTTAAAGCCTTTGGTGATAATTAATAGGGTGCGATCGCCTTGACGTTCCAGCAGTGCATTAGTTGCTACTGTAGTTCCCATTTTTACCTCAGAAATACAATTTTCTGGGATGGGTTCATTGCCGCCAATTCCTAAAATTTCTTTGATACCAGCTACCACAGCATCCTGATAACGTTGAGGATTTTCTGATAGGAGTTTATGGGTCACTAAACTACCGTCTGGTTTGCGGGCGACAATATCTGTAAATGTACCGCCTCTATCTACCCAAAATTGATATTTACCTGCGAAGTTTTCAGCCATTGAATAATTCCCAATCATCTAAATTGTTTACAGTTACTCTAGTATCATTATCTATAGCATCAGCCCTCACCCTCCCACCCTCTCCCAAAGTCGGAGAAAGACCTGGAAAACTTATTAAATGATTACGGAAAGGGCTGTAAGCCTCCACCCCCCCACCTCTCCCAGAAGGCGAGAGGGGGGTTAATGATTTCATCGTGCGTTATGTGGTCTTAGTTTATGAGACATTGGCTTTAGTCTTTCGTCGGGAGGTGTGACTATATATTGACCATAAAAGAGACTAAATTCGATGGTATTTTGTATCAAGTTGATGAGGCGATCGCTCCAAAGATGCGATCGGGATAATAACCAATAATGATGCAAATTATGTTGTTTCACTATAAAAACCCCCTGAATTAAAAATCGGGTATAAGTAGGCTCGAAGCTGCTGAGGTATTAAATAGATATCCCTCAGATATTTGGTTTATCAATAATCCCCCGATTATCTATTGTAGCGGGATTCCAGCCAAACCCTGACATCTTGTTCTACATAAAAACGTTGATTGGTTCGGGTGAAAGGGTCGTAAACATCCCAGACCAAATCACCATCTTGGTCATAACTTTGAGAGATGGTTATATCCCGGCTACCCACCAAAAACTTCCACAATAAGCCAGGTATTTTCTCGAACCAATTAAAAATACCTTCATCGGACAAACTCCGGGGATAATTAACTAAAGTATTCCCCCTCAATGCCATGGTACTACAAGCAGTTTTTCCCGTTGATTTCATCGCCACAATTCCTCCATGAATATTCAGTTGTAACAAACCATAAACTCGAGGAGATGCTAATTTAAACTCCCTTATTTATCGCGGTTCACGGAAATAAGCGATCGCCCAAATAAGTAAATTTCGATCACTCTATTAAAAGTATGACCTACCCTAGCCAAAAATAACAGATGCAGTTATCATAAATTGTAGCCATAACAGTTTAATTTTTGGCAACTGTTCTGGTCAGAAAATCAGCAACTGTATCCTTTAAGGGATTTGGAGGTATGACCATGAAAGCCAGACCCGTAGAAAAGTCTCCCGGAGTGAACTTATATGAAGAGGTAGCCAACCGCATTCAGTCCCTAATCAAAGAAGGGACCCTGAAACCAGGCGATCGCATTCCCTCAGTCCGCAAAATGCACCAACAGATGAGCGTTAGCATCACCACAGTATTAGAAGCCTATCGCCTCCTCGAAGATAGGGGGCTAATTGTCGCCCGTCCCCAGTCCGGCTACTATGTTCGCCATATTCTGTCACTTCCACCCGCAGAACCCACCTCCTCAACTCCCCCAGGACTAGCCTGTAATGTGGATATCTCAATGGCTTTTAGGATAAATACAGTCCTAGGAGAACCAGGAATGATTAAACTCGGTGCCGCCGTCCCTGACCCGGAACTATTCCCCCTCGCCGCCCTAAATCGATTGATGGGACAGGTGATGCGTCAAAACCCAGAAGTCTGTCACTCCTATAACGCCCTACCAGGGTTGGAACCTCTACGCCATGAAGTAGCTAGGCGATTAATGGATGCGGGTTGTTCCCTCACCCCAGACCAAATTTTGATTGTGAATGGGACCACAGAGGGGATGTATCTATCTCTGCGCGCGATCACAAAACCCGGGGATACAGTGGCGATCGAGTCCCCATCCTATTATGGATTGTTAGAAATTTTGCAATCTCTACACCTAAAAGCCTTGGAACTTCCCACCCACCCGCGAGAAGGGTTATCACTACCCGATTTGGAAAACGCCCTTAGTCAAGGTCAGGTGGCCGCTTGTGCGATCGTTTCCAATTTTAGTAATCCTCTGGGAAGCTGTATGGAAGATAGCAAGAAAAAAGCCTTGGTGGAAATTTTGGATAACTACGATATTCCTTTGGTCGAAGATGATGTTTATGGCGATTTGGGCTTTGATGAGATGCGTCCGAAGGCGATTAAAGCCTTTGATAAAAAGGGTTTGGTTTTATATTGTTCTTCCTCCAGTAAAACAATTTCTCCCGGTTTGCGGGTCGGTTGGGTCGTGGCTGGTCGTTATCAAAAGACTGTCGAACAACTGAAATTGTTTACTAACATTGTGACAGCGGCAGCTAATCAATTAACGATCGCTGCCTTTTTAGCTAATGGAGGTTATGACCGCCATCTCCGACACCTGCGACGAGCCTATGGGGAACAGGTCTTGCGAATGACTCAGGCAATTTGTGATTATTTTCCCCCAGAAACTAAAGTAACGCGCCCCACAGGAGGTCACGTCTTATGGGTAGAGCTTCCACCCCATTTTAATGCGATCGCACTTTACCAGGAAGCCTATAAACGCCAAATCAGCATTGCTCCTGGAACCATGTTTTCCGCATCAGGAAATTATCGGAATTGCTTTCGCTTAAATTGTGGTTTACTGTGGTCTCCCAAAATCCAGATAGCCATGCAAATATTAGGAAAATTAATTGCCAATCAAGACTCTGATACAACTCGTTTACAACCAGTATTTTTAGCTTAAAATAATCCCCAATCAGCACTTAATATCAGGTCTTTTGGTGATAAATCATCCTTAATAATTTTACTGGCAACTCCCCCACTCAGGGTAATACATGAACCAATCTGAGACCCCCAGTGGGAGATGTTTTTAGCCAAAACGTTCCGGCGAATTGTGTCTGCTACATCCAGGGCTTCTTTTAATTCAAGACCCGGTAGGATAATCGCAAACTCTTCCCCTCCGTAGCGGGCGGCTAAGTAAGGCTTATGCTGATGACAAGCCGTGATAGCTTCTTCAATTGCTTTGGCGATCCGTTGCAGACATAAATCTCCCGCTAAGTGACCATAATTATCATTGTAGGGCTTGAAAAAATCTATGTCTAAGAGAATTAAAGAGATGGGTTGTCCTTTTTGGCTTTGTAAAGTATGCTCCATATAAAGATAGAACTTACGTCGATTGGCTAATTGGGTTCAATTATCCAAAAAAGCCAGTTCTTTCAGCTTTATGTTTTCTTGCTGTAGCTGACGATTTTTGATGTTTTGATAGTGAATCTTACGATAGAGTGTCCGCCAGAGCAATATTGTGGATGATATTAATGGGATATTGTTCAATATTCTCCATGGTATTACTATCAAATAAAATATCCTCTAATTTGCGGCTATTTTGGATGTTAAAATTCATGGTAGTATCCCCTTAAAAATTCCTCGAAAAGGATGGATTTTTGTATTGCCAGTTTAGGTGATTATTTACACCCAACTTGCTGACCATTTTAGTTAAGATGACTTCCAGCTTGGACTTCAGATTTAATTCCTGGAAATATCTTGACTTTTCGACGGAAATAAGATTTAATAGTTGTGGGTTCAGAATCACGGCTAACTTACCTATCTCTCGGCTTCAACAAAATTAATTATTGACGATCCGCCGAGAAACTGCCGTGACGACTATCCGCCGATACCGTGATAATCCTGAAAAAGTATCGTGATCGCCTAGTAATGGTGGTTGTGATTACTTGATCGAATTGATGTGACTGTGATCACAATTGCCAAAAGACCTGTCTGAAGGTAGATTCCCAGAAATTCTCACCCAAAATGGCGGATCAGGTTAATATTGTGGTAGACACTCGCGAGGTAATCAATTTATGTCACCTTGGCCTAGCCTAATCACCGCATCTGCACTTATCGTATACCTGGTTGTTACCATCAACGTCGGTAGAGCTAGAATGAAATATAAGGTTATGCCTCCTGACATGACGGGCGATCCAAACTTTGAACGAGTCTTGCGGGTACAGCAAAATACCCTAGAACAGTTAATTATTTTCCTTCCGGCGTTGTGGCTGTTTTCTGAGTTTGTCAGTCCCCTAGTGGCTGCGGGTTTGGGTGCAGTATGGATAGTGGGGCGTATTCTCTATGCTTGGGGATACTATCAGGCGGCGGAAAAGCGGATGATTGGCTTTGGGGTCAGTATCTTATGCTTATTTTCCCTACTGGGAGGGTCTCTAATCGGAATTATCATTCCCTTGGTTAAACAAATTATCTAAGATGGAGTCAGGGGCATGGCAGAGAATCATCCCGAAGAGCCGATCATGTTTAAGATAAGCGATCGCCTCTTTCAACAATTAACCGAATTTACCGAAACCCTAGAAGTCGAGGCTCTGAACCCGCCTCCCAATTCCCACAGCGATCGGACAGTCAACCCTCAACCGGACTTAACCCCACCGCTACCCTCGGAGTCCCCAAATTCCCCATCTGAATAACTTAATTAACGAATGGCTGATCTCGAACAATTAAAATCTGCCTTGGTCAGGACTCAGAATCCTAACCAAATCTCTGCCCTAATTGTTGATTTCACCCACCAAGAGATACTTAGTGTCTACTATCAACTACCGTCCCAAAAGCAGCAACAAATTTGTAAAATTTGGGCGATCGAATTTGAATCAGGGTGACAATTAATAAGGGTAAAGTGCATCCATGTCAGAACCCCAAAATCATCCTTCACCATTACATTATCCAAATGCAAATGAATCTCCCCCTAATTCTCCGGCTTTAACAGAGGAAGAAAAGGAGATATCTACAGTCACCGACTCAGAATCTTTATTTAATCATAGATCTGGCTTAGTTCCCTATCTATGTTGGGTTAGTGTTATATCCTTAATTGTCGCTATGGTCATGTTTGGGAATGACCTAGGGGCGATCGCGATTATTTATGTAATTATCACCATTTTCTGTGCGGCTTTATCCTACCGATATCCCCGCCAAGGATTATGGGGTTTACTGATTTATTTACCTTTTGCCGGGACTATCGCCTATTGGATAGGGGATGATCGACCAATTTTTCACTTACTGAAAAATATATTATTTTACATTCCCGCACTCTTAGGAATGCTGGTTGTGCTAATTCGTGAAGGTAAAGCACTTATAATTAATAAAAATCTCAAAATCCCCCTATTAATCTTTCTAGGTATTGCTTTAATTAACCTAGTTATAGTCAATGGAGGGCAACATTTTAGTGATGACCCCAGGGGAATACCAATAGTTATGGGAATTTTCGGATTAGCCATATTAATCGGATATATTCCCCTAATTACCTGTGGATATTACCTGATCCGGAAAAATCAAGATGTCTATTTCCTCAATCGTTTACAGGTAGTTTTAGCCATAGTATGTTGTCTGCTAGGTATCGCTCAATTTTGGTTAGTTATCACAGGTGTTTGTCCTGACAATAGCGGCTTAGAACCCCATCTTTTACTGACAGCCAACCTACAGCGCAAGTGTCTAGTTGGCGGTTCTTTGGGCTACCTACCAGAAGCCAATTTTATCCGACTTCCCGGAACCTTTGTCTCCCCCTGGCATTGGACATGGCTCTTAATTTCCAGTGCCTTTTTTGCTTTTCTAACTTCCCTCAATGACCCGAAAATAACTTGGCAGATAACTGGCGGATTTTCCCTATTCTTAATCATGATAAATGCCGTCATATCAGGTCAGAGAACTGCTTTTTTAGGCGTACCTCTGGTGCTGATATTATTAATAATTGCCACCAGTCATATATCCCGTTGGAAACGATTATTAATTAGCTTCTTAGCCATCGGACTATTTTTGTTAACTACCCTAGTCATATTTCCCAATCTAGCCGAGGGACGAATGGAAAGTTTGACCGGACGCTGGACAGCATCCCCCCCTCCCGAATTTGTCATAGATCAAACTCAGTGGACTCTCAGAAATAGCCGAGGCTTATTAGGTAATGGACTCGGACGAGGCACTAATGCCACCCGCAGTCTAGGTAGTACACGATTACTAGAAACTTATTATTCTAAACTCATCTATGAATTAGGAATCATAGGAGCGATCGCCTTTTTAATATTAGTCACCACCCTAATGACGGAAGGTTTCAAATCCTATCACCAAGTCCGCAATTCTCATCTGAGAAATGATGGTATTGTCTTCTGGATTTTCATTATCATCATCGGTTACAACCCCTACTGGTATCCCCTCGACACCGACCCCGTTGCCGTTTATTACTGGCTGATTGCTGGGGTGATGTTGAAACTACCCAGCTTAACCAAATAACCGTTGTTGCTGGTGACAATCAGCTTCTCCCAGATAAATTTGGCGCTGACCTTTGGGAATAGTAATCCAACCCAAATCTTGTAGGCGGTTAGTCAGATTAGAAATACTCACCCCCAACTCATCCCTAATACTGTAGAGATGAGACCACTTACTGAGATCGCGACCCGATCGCTTTTCCTCTAAAATATGACGAGGCATCAGCAGACAACTGGCAAAATATTGAGCCTGCCATTCAATAGAAGCAATTTGAGAGGAAACCGCACCACTGCGACAGACAAATGGTTGCTGGGCTGTTGAGGATGACCAACCGTAATTTCCCAGATTCAATTCTAACTGTCGAGCTACCCCGTCCACCTCATCGTGATTAATATGAAGGACCCAGTGTCCGATTTCATGGGCGATCGTAGACTCGATAAACCCTTGGGGTTTTTCTAAAATCTCTTCGTTAATCTCAATTTGTCTAGCGGCGGGAATAATCCGGGCGGCGATCGCCCCTTGTTCGTCCGCTGGTATGTAATCCCATACTACCCCCAAATCTAAAAAATCCGCCACCAAACTCGACTCAAAAGGCCACTGAGGAGCAAAATTAGGGGTAGCCGCCATGCGCTGAAGAATTTGATCAGCGCGACGTTCAATAGATTCTTTCGCATAAAAGCGATAGGGTTTGAGAATACTCACTTATCTTTCCCCGAAGCTGCATC
The DNA here is from genome assembly GCF_046480465.1 of Arthrospira sp. PCC 8006. Taxonomy (NCBI): domain Bacteria; kingdom Bacillati; phylum Cyanobacteriota; class Cyanophyceae; order Oscillatoriales; family Microcoleaceae; genus Arthrospira; species Arthrospira sp. PCC 8006. The sequence continues at coordinate 23,715 of NZ_PKGG01000031.1, read as the reverse complement.
AAATACCTGTTTAGCAAAATTAGGGTTTTCCTGAAGTCGTCGAAATAGGGCTGTGATCTCCCGGTTATTCTCTTTGAGGAAATTCTCGTAATGGTGGGGAATGCGTCCCGCCAAAAAGATTAATTCCTCCTCATCTATGCCCAAATTTCGCGCTAAACCCCGGATTACCTCCTCTTTGGGAGCATAATCAGCGCGATCGTTCTCTAGCTTGGATAGATAGGTAAAGTCCACACCAAGCAACCCCGCCAGTTCTCGCTGGGAGTAGCCCCTATCCTTGCGAGCCTGACGGATCAATTTACCAAAAGTTTGTGTTTCGTCCACGGCATTGTCCTCCTGGTCTCTATTATAGGACACCTTGATTGACACTCCCCAGCCTAAAGGCGTGGGGATTCTTCCTTCAACGACTCGACTTGCTCTGACAGGTTTGCACCAACCAAAGTAGCGGTCAAATCTCCAGAAGCGTTAAGTTTCCGTATGCCCTACGGTACTTAAGGCAGCCTTCAGAATGTTGATGGCTGCGTTATAGTCTCGGTCTAACTCACACCCACACTGACAAATATGGGTTCGAGTTGAGAGACTTTTCTTGACAATCGTGCCGCAGCTCGAGCAGTTTTGAGAGGTATAAGCAGGGTTTACCGCTACGGTAATCTTGCCGAATTTTACCCCAAAATACTCCAACCATTTCCTGAACTGATACCAAAGAGCATCATAAATGGACTTGGCCAGACAGTGGTTTCTCACAATATTCTTAATCCTCAAATCTTCGTAGGCCACCAGATCGTTAGATTGGATTACGCAACGCGCCAGTCTCTTGGCCTGTTCTTCACGTTGCCGACTTATTTTGAGGTGTGTTCGCCCGAGTCGATTAACGGCTTTTTTTCGGTTGGCAGAGCCTTTCTGTTTTTGGCTCACCCTTCGGTGAGCGCGTTTCAGCTTTTTCTCGGCGTTTCGATAAAACCTAGGGTTCGCCTCGGTCTGTCCGTTTGAATCAGTGTAGAATTCCTTGAGTCCGACATCTAAACCCACGGTATTTCCTGATGGTTCGATTTCTTCTCGAACGTCTACTTTGACACAGAACTGTGCGTAATAGCCATCTGCTCTACGAATCAGCCGAACCCGTTTGATTTGTTCTGTACCGTAAAACGCCAAATCCCAAGTTCCAATTAACTTGAGTCGTCCGATGCCTTTCTTGTCGGTAAATACAATATGCTTAGGGTCGAGTAACTTCCAACCGGAGTTTTTGTACTCGACAGAACGACTGTTTTTCTTGAACCGGGGATATCCTTTCTTGCCGGGAACTTGCTGGCGGCAGTTTTCAAAAAAACGAGAAATTGAAGACCAGGCACGTTCGGCCGAAGCTTGACGAGCCGTACTGTTGAGTTCTCGAGCCCAGTCATACTCTCGAGCAAGGACTCGACAGTATTTATTAAGGTCGTATTTGTTAACACCTCGGTTGTCCATCTAATAGCGTAGTGCTTTGTTACGAACGAATTGTGCGGTTCGGATCGCTTCTTCAATCGCTGCGTATTGGTGGGACTTCCCTTGAACTTTGAACTCGAGAACAAGCATGGCTCGAACAGACTCTATCGTGTTTACCATAGCACAAAATGCTTGGCTAAGTGAAAGCCGCCCTTCTAGGGCGGGGTTTTAGACCCATGATTTTTGATAAAATTTCAACTTGCCACTTGACGAAACCATCAACACTTGTTAGTATAGATGTAGTTGAACAAAGCATCAACCCTTTAGGCTCTACTGATAGCGCTCAACTGTCAATTCAACCACATCATGCCCTAGATGTAGAGTCAAAGGCTCCCAGATGTTGGGTCAAATGGCGAACCGGAGGACAGATCCCATGCTTAGGACTTGGACTGATACCCATTACCAACTCAATGATCGCGACTGGCTGTATATTGCCACCCATGAGGAACTAGGTTCAGCGTCCCTAGTCTGTCCTGGTTATACGCGCGATGGTACAGGATTTAGCATTCACTTTACAGCGGCTCATACGGAGACCTTAGAGAAACTGATCGCTGTCCTAAAGATTTTGAAAGCACAACCCCAACCGTTATCTACTTATCCGGAACCAGAAAAGACAGTTTCTGTGATTCGCTAAACGCTGATTTTGTCCAAATTTTCACAACCTAAATATAACCATGACTAAAACTAACGAAAAACCCACAATTTCTGTATTTGGAAGTAAGCACAAAGAAGCGATGCTAGTGCCGGAAATGCCTATCGCTGTTCGCAATAATTGCCAATCGGGAAAATGGATGATTGGAGATGAAGAATATGGCTCTAAATGCTCGATGACGATTATCAAGTTTAGCAAATTTTTTGGCAGTTTAGGGCAAACTAACAACACATTATGGGGACAAATTTGGTTTGTGGCTGAATCGGGAGAACTTCCCCAAGGTGTTGTACTGGTCACCTATATTAAAAGTCGCTCTCTCAGTGATTTTAACCGCTTGGTGGCTTCTGTACAAAGCCAAGGTGTAGAACCCGCTATGGGGATTTTTGTGCCGGAATTTGTCCGCCATTCTGGTCAGAAACCTGATGAAAATGGAGTGGTAAAGCCGATTAATTACTATAGTTTAAAGTGGTCTTGGGTCGAACGTAGTGATTGGTCGATTTTAGAACAGGCGGCGGCGGTTTTAGCTGATGGGGCTAACCTGTCCCGTATGATTGACTTGGAAGGAACCCGACAAATGATCTGTTTGGATAATTTGTCACCCCATGAAGTGGCTTGTTTGATGGCGGCTCATTCCCCCTCAGATCGCGACAATGAGATGATGTTACCTCCGGCTAATGATCAACAAGTTCCGGTAGCAGTGTCTTAGGGATTGAATCGGATTGATAGCTCAACTCTCCCCTGACCGAGGGGAGGGTTAGGAAGTGAAAATTTAGAGGATATCTGATGAAAAATGTAGTCCGGTTAACGCGAAAGGATTTGTGGGAACGTCAACTGCTGCAAAACTTGAGTTTAAGCGATCGCCTCCGAAATCATACCCTAGAAGATATCTCTAGTCTATCTGATGATTTGCAACATATTAGTTTTGTGGTAAAATCCATTCAGACAAACTATCAGGCTGTTCTCGAAGAAAATCAACGTTTGAAGTCTTTGCTAATGGGATTAATTGATGGTTGCTATTGATGGGAAGGTAATCGCTGCCCGAATTGTCGCGCCATTTTAGCAACTTTAAACCCTGAGCAACCCGCTATAAGTGAGCAGCCGAAAAACTCAGATCCAAGTATCGCTAAAATCCGGAGATTTGTCGATAACCACGAGGGTTAAGTTGGCAATTGTCGGGTGATTTTATGACTCTAAAATGAGCGAGGTCAAATCATGAGCAAATTAGCATCTTTAGAAACCCAGTCTCAAATTATGGCGGCGTTCTCTAAAATTATTAGCGATCGCCAAAATATAGTTTCCAAGGTAGCGACCAAAGAAGAACAAGCCGAACGGGAAAAACGGAAACAGGTTCTGGAACAGGCGGCGACTTATACGGTTGATAGCTTGGTGAAAGGATTAGCAGATTTACAGCTAGATTTTAGTGGTGTAATCACGGAACTTTCGGAAAAACTAGAAACCGAATCTGCTAAATTAGATGCTATTAAACGCGGCATTAGTATTCAATCTCAGCAACTGGAGGAACTCCAGAAAATCCGGGTGGTGGCTGATGTTTTGCATCTTTTAACCCAAGAACATCAAGAAAAGATGAACTTGCTAGAGACACAAGCGAGCCAACGTCAAGAAAGCCTGGAAAAAGAGATGGCTAGGGAACGGAAGTTATGGGAAAAAGATGAAGAGGACTGGGAAGCTGCTGCGGCTGAATATCAAGAAAATATGGCTAAACATCGTCAGCAGGAAGTGGAGGATTATAATTATAATTTACAGCGCCAGCGACAAATTGAAACTGATCAATATGAGGAGGCGAAGCGTCGCTTAGAACGTGAAATTGAGGAAACTACTAAAGAACATGAGAAAAATTGGCGGGAAAGGGAAAAAGTTTTGAATGCGGAACAGGCTAAATTTGAGAGCGATCGCCAACGGGTGGCTACCTTTGAGGAAGAGTTAAAACAGGCTTTAAATAAAGCGAAAGAAGAGGCGATTCAAGAAGCTACTCGCGAGGCAAAAGTTAAGGCGGATCTGTTGGCTAAGGAATGGGAATCTAACCAACAGGGATATCAATTGCAAGTGGCATCATTAGAAGCAACTATTGAGCGACAAAATGAACAAATCACGAATTTGTCGGCACAATTGCAGGAAACCATGAAACAGGCTCAAGATTTGGCAATGAGAGCATTTTCTAGTAATCGTAACAATCAATAATTTCGGGAAAATTTAACTAGGAAAAATCGGAGAATAATTATCATGGCAAAAATCAGCGATCGCAACACCAAAGCGGAAATTTTAGCAGCCTATCATGAACTGCAAAAAGAACAGGAATCCCTGAAAGCAGAGGCTAGTAAATCCCCCGCCGCCGCGCCCCCGCCACCACCGCCACCCCCAGCAGCTACAGCAGTTAAGACGGTTACACCACCGGCACAACCGCCTAAGTCCAATAAGTCAAAATTGCAATCTACCCTAGATAATTTAACTATACTTCAGTCAAGTTTTGGGGGGGTAATTAGTGAATTATCAGACCAGTTAACGTCAGAAGCTACCCGACTGCAAGAATTACAAAATGGGGTAGCAGAGGCGGAACAGCATTTGCTAGAATTGCATAATATTGAGTCAATAAGTGATGATACTTTAGATGTTTTGATTCAGCAGTATCATGAGAGTTTTAAAGAATTTGAGCAGGAATTAAGCGATCGCCGCGAGACTTTAGAACTGGAATGGGAACGACAACAAGCCACATGGAAGAAGGAAAAAGAAGAACATCAACAGTTAGTTAAAGAACGCAATCAGACGGAGACTAAAAACCGGGAGCGCGACCAGGATACTTATCAATATAACCTGCAACTTGAGCGAGACTTAGACCAAGAACAATATCAACAAAATCAGGCTGAACTTTACAAACAGCTTGAGGAATTTCAACAGGAAAAGCAGCAAGAATGGTTAGAAACAGAAACAGCGATCGCTCAACGGGAACAAGAACATTTAGAAGTTAAAACCAAGGTGGCAGAATTTGAGCAAAACCTGGAAGATGCCATTAAAAAAGGCAAGGAAATGGGGCGGAATATCGGCAATTATCAAGCCAAAATTAAGGCTGATTTATGGGGTAAAGAAGTGGAAGGTCAAAAACAGTTCTACGAACTGCGAGTTAAATCCCTCAGTGAAACTATTAGCAATCAAGAAAATCGCATTCAAAGCATCTCTAAACAACTAGACTCAGCCCTCAAGCAAGTTCAAGATTTAGCGGTGAAGGCGATCGAAGGTTCCTCTAATTCTAATTCATTCCAAGCCATGAAAGAAATCGCCTTAGAACAGGCGAAAAATCAACAAAAGGGTAAATAGTCCCATAGGGGCGGGTTAACTAACATCAATCAACCCGCCTACTGTATGGAAATATAATTGATAATGGTGGGTGAGGGCGGGTTTATTAATCTTCTGGTTGGCAAATATAATTGATAATGGTGGGTGAGGGCGGGTTTATTAATCTTCTGGTTGGCAAATATAATTGATAATGGTGGGTGAGGGCGGGTTTATTAATCTTCTGGTTGGCAAATATAATTGATAATGGTGGGTGAGGGCGGGTTTATTAATCTTCTGGTTGGCAAATATAATTGACAGCGGAGGCGCGCCCCTACATGATATCGCCTTTTCTTATCAATCATCTGGTGGCTTGAGTTGCCATGGTCTGGCTATAATTATAGTTATTGTAATAGAGAACAGCCCGATCTTGAGCAGTTAGATAATTAGGGTCATTAAAGGGGACTTGCTGCATGAGTTGGCTGGCGAGTTGCCAATTTTTGCTGATGGTTTCCCAGTCTTGTTGTGATTGAGCAGTTTGGGTCAAATTAGCTGCTTCTGTGGCTTTGCGGACGGCTTCAGCAAAGGGATCTGAATTAACTAGGGGTTCTGGGGATGATTCTATCTGTGCTGCTGGTGGGGGTTCTGGGGATGATTCTATCTCTGCTTCTGGTGGGGGTTCTGGGGATGATTCTATCTGTGCTGCTGGTGGGGGTTCTGGGGATGATTCTATCTCTACTGCTGGTGGGGGTTCTGGGGATGATTCTATCTCTGCTTCTGGTGGGGGTTCGGAATTAATTAGGGGTTCTGTTGTTTGTTGGGTTGTGGTAGCGATTAGGCTTTGGGAATTTGTGACAATATTGTTGACTATACCTTTGATGTATGCCAAGTTTCTATAACTTATGTTCAAGCTAATAATAAGGGTACATGAAACGGCGGCAATGGAGGCAAATTTTAATATTTGTTGGCGAGAAATGTGCTTTCTAATTAAGAATTCTGCCTGATATAAATACAGGGTTGAAATAAAGGAAATAAACATACCTGAACTAACTACAAACTCACAATAAGAGCTGTAACTGTAACATTGGTCAGGATAAAAAGGCACAACAACTATCAAAAAGACTAATGTAGCTATACATAAGATAATTACAGCTAGTATGCCTTCCCAAATACTTTGTGAACCTGGATATTTGGAGAATTTGCGAGGTTTTTTAAAAGCGGATGTTATGAAATGATGGCTATATGAAAAAACGGCAATTGCTGAAATTAAGCTACTGGCTAAAATAAATAATGCTAGGTGATGATTATTTGATATGTCATAGATAAAAGAACTCCAAAAACCCCCAAAGCGCGCGAAAATAGTCAAGACCAGAAAAGCCCATAAAAATAAGCCAGTTGTCCTTAACCAGGAACTAGGATAAGGGAACCATCGGGGCCATTTAAAGGGATATGCTGCTGGCTTAGGTGGTTTATGAGGGGGGGTTTGAGTGATGTCAATACATTGAGTCCAGGCGGGGTGAAATTGCGCTAATTCTCGACCTTGAACTACAATGTTGGTAATATTTTGAGGCTGAATTTTACTAATAATTTGTTTAACTAAATCAACGGAATAATCTTGATGAGGAAGTGTTGGAGACTCTAGGGTGATTTCGAGATAATCATTTTTGAGCTGGGTGTAAACGGTGGTATCCTCAAGGGGGAGTAGGTGTTGAATGATGGATGCGATCGCCTCTGGATCACCCAGCCTAGCTTGTTTAATGGAAGGTTGATTTTGCATAGCCCCTGATTGCCTGCTCGATCATCCAATTATAACAAGGTGATGGTGCGGGGTGATCATGGAAGTGGGAAAAAGTGGCTAGAGTAGGCTTTGCATTGTATCCCAAGTCAATCCTCGTTGAATATATTTAGGATTGGCGGGGTCATAGGGACTCAGGAGGCGATCTATCTCCAAAATTTGGGCATGGTCAGGTAAAACGGGAATATCAGGGTCAAAAGCAGTAGGTCGCATGAGAGAACTAGAAAAACCCTTAAAAATGGCAATTTCAKCTAATTCTCCGTCAACTGAGACCCGCACGAGCAAAACTTCCCCAGGATGGTTTTTGGTGTAATTTTCTAAGGTATCTTGCATGAGACTAATTTCCGGTAGCCGAACGTCCCTGTCTTCCGAGACGAATGACAACAAAATAGGCAAAACATCCGACATAAATTAAGAGGCCGACAATTGCCAAAAAGCCCAAAAATGGGGGATTCCAACCAGGATGAAAAATCTGTTTATACATCCAAGGGGGGTCAAGCCAAATTCTACAGCCGGGGTCAGCCAATAAATTCTCAGCGCTGAAAAAAGCGCAGCGAAGGGAAGGCAGAAAAATGAGGGCCCCGATCGCATTATAAACAGTAATCGCCCATCGCCAACTGGTGAGGGTCAATTTTAAGGGGGAAGGCTGCATATCCTCGATTTCTTCGTTGAGATCGACCCAAAACCATAAACTAACTGGGATGAGGATACGAGAAGCGATCGCACAAATAAAACCTATGGGGATAGCAGCGATCATCAGATAAAGGGTAATCATCAACAGACTAGCGACCCGCCAATAGATAATCAACAGGTGAGTGATAACCTCCAGCTTTTCCACCAGAGCCCAAATAAGTAAAATTAGGGGAAGGATAACCGTAAATATAACCGCGAGTCTGTAATCCATCCAAACCCAAGTCTCCAGACTTGACGGAGTAGCAGCTATGGATATGATGGGGTTTAACATTATATTTTGATAGAGAGTGCTGAGACCGTGCAGGAGCGACCCAAGACCATTTCGGTCAGTTTTCCCAAAACCGAAAAAATATGACCCATTATGGGTCAGGTATGCCCCCTAGCATGGCGATTTAGCCAAGGCTAGGGGAGTTAGGTAAACCAGGGGCAGTTAATCGTCGTAAAGCCGGCACTCTGCGGCTTCTGGGTTATTGTCACAATAAACCTCAAAAGAGCTTTTCTGGGGTTTTTGCTTTTTGTGAGCCGCCGCCGCCTGAACTTCTTCTACAGCATCCCAAGCCGCCGCGCACTCTGGGGAGGTTCCCCCTTGAGTATCGCAGACGTTACGGGCTTCTTCCCGTTCTTTTTCGATGATTTCGTTAATGTCGTTGTTCATATAACCTCTTGTCCAATCTTACAAATTTTACCAAAAGCCTGACCCAATCAACTATGATAGCAGGCAATGATTGAGATAGTTCCCTGCATCAGATAAATTTAGGCTGCCCATAGTTTGTAATAGATCACTCGAAAGCGTCAACCCAAAATCGGAAGTAATCTTTTAATATTTCTCGTAACCCACCATAAATCAAGTGATAGCAACTTTAGGATAATGATAAATACAACAGGACCCATGGAGTGGGTCAGCGCGATTTCCACTCGTCCATCCTTGGAAGCAGCAGTGACGGAGGTAGTTAAAAAATGTCAAGAATCGCTGAAATCGTCGCCGGATCTAGGTTTGGTGTTTATATCTTCGGCGTTTAGCAGTGATTATCCCAGACTCATGCCATTATTAGCGGAACAGCTTTCGGTGCGGGTGCTAATTGGCTGTACAGGTGGCGGTATAGTTGGTATGCAGACGGAAACACAGGTAAAAGAAATCGAGGGTAAACCCGCATTAGGCTTATGTTTAGCCCATCTTCCGGGGGTTGATATTTGTCCTTTTCATCTAACTACCAATGATCTACCTGATTTAGATAACCCCCCAGAGGACTGGGTAGAATTGATTGGGGTTCATCCCCAAAATGACCCTCAATTTATTGTGTTGATTGACCCGTTTTATGGGAAGATTAATGATCTCCTACAAGGGTTAGATTATGCCTATCCAGAATCGCCGAAGGTGGGAGGATTAGCTAGTTCTGGGATGATGGGTCGGGCGACGGCTGTATTTTGTAAGGGCGAGATGTACTCTGCTGAAGCTGTGGGAGTGGCCTTAACGGGAAATATTGTCTTAGAAACTATTGTGGCTCAGGGATGTCGTCCCATTGGGGAGCCTTATCGGGTGAGTGAAGGGGAAAGAAATATTATCTTAACGGTGCAGAAATGTTCGGAAACTGATGGTCTGAATATTAACTGTGGCGACGAAGTCGCGCCTTTAGAAGCACTACAGGAATTGATCGCGGAACTGGGGGAAGAAGACCGACAACTGGCTCAAAATTCGTTGTTTGTGGGTGTGGCGCGCGATGAGTTTAAAGCCAATTTAGAATCGGGGGATTTTTTAATTCGTAATTTGATGGGAGTTGACCCCAGAGTGGGGGCTATGGCTATAGGCGATCGCGTTAGACCAGGACAACGCATTCAGTTTCATTTGCGCGATAGTCGCACTTCTGCGGAAGACTTGAAAGGGTTACTAACTCGCCACCAGAAGCTGACAGAAGCTACTACAGAAGTAGCTAAGGAAGGGGCGCTGATGTTTTCCTGTTTGGGACGGGGAGAAAATCTTTATGGCCAGCCAGATTTTGACTCGAATCTATTTCGGGAGTATTTTAAAATACCCCTAACGGGATTTTTCTGTAATGGTGAAATCGGACCCGTGGGAAATGCTACATTTTTGCATGGGTATACTTGTGTTTTTGGCATTTTGCGCCAACGGTAATATTTTGAGATCACATCATGCAAATCAAAAAAGCGTTAGTAACTGGGGCTTCCTATGGTATTGGGGAAGAGTTTGCTAGACAAATAGCCCGCCAAAATAGCGATCTGGTTTTGGTAGCCCGATCGCAAGATAAACTGGAAAAGTTAGCCGGGGAGTTACAATCCCAATACGGGGTAAAAGTCCAGGTAATCAGCCAAGACCTGACGGAAGCGGGCGCGGGACAGGTAATCTTTGACCAGGTGGAGGGGGGACCGGAGACGGTGGATCTGTTGGTGAATAATGCGGGGTTTGGGGACTATGGACCTTTGGATGAGCGATCGCTCACTAAACAATTGGCAATGGTGCAACTCAATGTTACGGTCCTGGTAGAGTTGACCCATCTATTCCTGGGGGTGATGAAAGCCCGCAGCTTTGGGGCGATCGTCAATGTATCATCGATCGCCGGATATCAAGCCCTACCCTATATGTCTGTATACTCTGCCACGAAAGCCTTTGTGGTCAACTTTAGTCAGGCTATATGGGCAGAAAATCAAGATACAGGGGTACGGATTTTATGCCTGTGTCCTGGCCCGACAGAATCGAATTTTTTTGAAAATGCCGAATTTCCCCAGTCCATGAAAGGCTCTGGTAACAATTATGCCAGCGCCGCCGAAGTGGTGAAGGAAACCCTCTCTACCTTAGACAAAAAAGACTCTACCCTAGTGACGGGAGGTATCCCTAATCAGATTATTGTCAACTTACCACGGTTAATGCCCAGAGATACCATAGCCAGTTTGGTAGAAAAGCAATTCCGACCCAAAGGGTAGCTTTCCCTTCTGTTTAGCCTAATTTATCAATTCAATAAGCTGTGGTAGATGTTTTCTGCAACAATGGTTTGTTAAACCGTTTGCGCTTTGTGCAAATCGGAGCAGATTTCAAAAAAACAATTTTGGTTATGAAGCGTTATCGTTCAATTTTGGCTTGTGTTTTGGCATTTGTAACCGCCTTCGTGGTAGGTTGCAGTTCTCCCGTGGCGGTGGAACCTCCCAGCTATAGCAGTATTCAGCTTGAAAAAATCCAGGAGTATAAGTCTAATATCGCGGCTATACGCGATCGCTCCACCACAGAACTGGTTAGTTATATCCAAAAGGGTGACTGGATCAATATCGATAATTTTGCCCACGGTCCCTTTGGTACTGTACTTCAGGAAATGAACTATGTAGTTCGGAACCTACTTCCCAATGAACAACCAGAAGCCCGCAAATTGTCCCGCGAGGTGTTTGAGCATTTACAGGATATGAGTGAGGCGGCGGCTAAAGCCGATCGCCAACAGGCGGCTATCAGCTATCAGGAAGCCCTGAAAGACCTAGATTTGTTTTTGAGCAAATTTCCCCAAGTTTAGGGAATAGGCAGTTAGGGAAGGCGAGGCGCGTGGCTTATGACTAGGGTTGTGATTGTCGGGTGTGGCATTATCGGGGCGGCGATCGCCTACGAACTTAGTCTGGTGTCGGGGTTAACCGTCACGGTGGTAGATCGTCATCCACCCGCTACCCAGTCAACCGCCGCCGCTTTGGGGGTATTAATGGGGGTCATTAGTCACAAAACCAAGGGGCGGGCTTGGGCTTTACGGCGCGAGAGTATGGCACGCTATGAAACCCTAATTCCTGAATTGGAAGCCTGTAATGGGTATGCCATTCCTTTTAACCGCCAAGGGATTTTGATGTTAGGGTTTGAGGGGGAAAATTGGCATCGTTGGCAGGAATTAGCTACTATCCGCCGTGAACAAGGTTTTCACCTGGAGTTAATGGATCAGCCAACTGTGCGATCGCATTATCCCCAGATTAATTGTGAGCGAGTCACGGGGGCGATATATTCCCCAAGCGATCGTCAAGTGAACCCCACAACCATAACTAAAGCCCTAGTAGCCGCCGCCCAAAAAAATGGGGCTAAATTTAACTTTGGTGTTAATGTCGAGGGCTGGGAAATTACCCAGTTGGGTCATGGTCAGAAACTCTGTCAGCGCCTAAATACTGCCTCTGGAAGCCTTCCGGCTGACTGGGTGGTGGTGGCAGCGGGTTTGGGGAGTACACCCCTACTCCAGAGCCAATCTATGCCCTCTGGGGTAACAATTAAACCCGTCCTCGGACAAGCCCTCAAATTGCGCTGTGGTGAACCTTTGGGGGGTAATCATCCCCAACCTGTGATTACTGGGGATGATGTGCATATTGTACCTTTGGGGGGTGCTGAATATTGGGTGGGTGCAACGGTGGAATTTCCAGACCCCAGCGGGGAAGTCCAAGGGCAACCACAACAACTTGATTCTATTCTCCAAGGGGCGATCGCTATTTGTCCCGCCCTCGCCCAAGGGGAAATTATCCACCAATGGCATGGGTTAAGGCCTCGTCCAGAAGGTAGACCCGCCCCGGTTATCGGTCCTTTGGCGGGTTTTGCTAATGTCCTACTCGCTACGGGACACTACCGCAACGGGGTGTTATTAGCCCCAGCAACCGCCTTAGAAATACGTCAGATGATTAGTGGTAGCATTTAGACCGCCAAAAACTCTTTAATGACTTCCCGACTGAGATCTTCAGTTAAGCCAGAGGCAACTATTCCGCCTTTTTGCATGGCATAATAGCGATCGGCTTGGCGGACAAAGTGTAAATGCTGTTCCACCAATAACACAGAAATTCCCCTAGTTTCAATAATCCGCCGCACCGCTGCTTCAATTTCTAGGATAATTGAAGGTTGAATGCCCTCTGTGGGTTCATCTAAGACTAATAGACGCGGCTTTCCCATTAACGCCCTGGCGATCGCTAATTGTTGCTGCTGACCACCGCTAAGGTCTCCCCCCATACGAGACAGCATAGTTTTTAACACTGGGAATAAATCAAAAATATCCTCTGGTATTTCTCTTTTACCTCTCCCGGCTTTACCAGAGGCTTCCAAGCCTAACAGGAGATTTTCCTGCACCGTGACGCGGGGGATAATTTCTCGCCCTTGGGGAACATAACCAATGCCTAATTTAGCCCGTTTGTGGGTGGGAATTTGGGTAATGGGAACATCCGCAAATTTCACCTGTCCGGTGCGAGGTTTGAGTAGTCCCATGATGGTTTTTAATAACGTGGTTTTTCCCACACCATTACGACCAATTAGACAAACCATCTCCCCCACCGGAACACTTAAATCAACATCCCGTAAAATGTGGCTTTCTCCGTAATAAACATTCACACCAGAAACCTGTAACATGAGGTTTGATGGGATGATATGGGGTTGGATATCGGCTTGAGTTGATGTCATTTTACTTACTCCTCCTTTCCTAAATAAACCTCAATCACTCTGGGGTCATTTTGCACCTGATCCATATTTCCCTCAAACAAAACTGAGCCCTGGTGTAATACTGTCACCTGACGCGCTATTTGTCGGACAAATTCCATGTCATGTTCAATCACAATAATTGAGTGACTTTCCGCTAAGGCTAACAATAAATTACCGACGTTTTCCGTTTCCTCATCAGTTAGTCCCGCCACGGGTTCATCAACTAATAATAAATCGGGGGACTGCGCCACTAGCATACCAATTTCTAGGCGCTGCTTTTCACCGTGGGCTAAAAATTCGGCTTTTAATTCGGCTTTGGCTGCTAAACCCACCGTTTCCAACAGTCCCGCCACGGTTCGTTTTTCTCCAGAAATAGGGCGACGAAATAGGGTAGGAAACACATTTTTATTTTGATTAACCACCAGATCCAAGTTTTCGGCTACGGTCAAATTTAGATAAACTCTGGGAGTCTGAAACTTGCGACCAATTCCTAGCCGAGCGATTTTATATTCCGGGATATTGCCTAAATTCCGACCCTTAAATATAACTTGTCCTTGGGTAGGTTGCACTTTTCCGGTGATGGTATCTAAAAAGGTAGTTTTTCCCGCACCATTAGGGCCGATAATTACCCGCAATTCCCCAGTTTTCATGCTAAAGTTAAGGTTATTGAGGGCTTTAAAACCATCAAAATTTACGGTAACATTTTCGATTTCTAAGATATTCATGACCAGTCAATTAATCAACTCAATATTAACTCTCAAGTTCTTCGCGTTCTAATTGCAATTCGGGGTCTTCTTCTAGTTGAGGATAGGTCATGATAGGCTGTCGTAAACCTAAGAGCGATCGCATATATTCCCAACCATCTGTTCGTAACCATCCCACTATACCACTAGGGAGAACTGTCACCACAATTAAGAATAATGCCCCTTGAAAAAATAGCCAAACTTGGGGGAATTGTTCACTGAGGAAGGTTTGACCGAGGCGCACTAATACAGTTCCCAAAATCGCCCCAACCAGGGTAGCCCTACCGCCAACGGCTACCCAAATCACCATTTCAATAGAAAAGGCTACCTCCATAAAACTAGGGGTGATAATACCACTTTGAACAGTATATAATGCTCCAGAAATTCCGGCGATCGCCCCCGAAATCGCAAAGACCAAAACCTTAAACCCGGTGGGGTCATAGCCAGAAAATCTCACCCGATTTTCATCGTCTCGAATGGCTACTAATAAACGCCCAAACCTCCCACTGGTCAGCCACCGACACAGTAAATAAATTAAGATCATCAACAGAATCGACAATTCATAAAATACCAGTTGGGCGGCGGGGGAACCCGCCTGAGTCCCAAAAATCATAGTGGTATCTGTTTTGAGTCCATTGGTGCCGTTAATATATTTTTGTTGACCGTTAAACAGATGAAAAAATACCAGCAAAGCCGCCTGAGTGAGGATGGAAAAGTAAACCCCTTTAATGCGGTTACGAAATACCAAATATCCCAAGATTGCCGCCACGATACCGGGAATTAAAAAGATGGCAACTAGGGTAAACGGAAACGAATAAAATGGTTCCCAAAACCAGGGAAGGTTTTCGACTCCATACAGCATAAAAAAGTCGGGAATTTGACCTTCTGGAAGCTGTAACTGTAAATACATGGCTAGGGCGTATCCTCCCAGGCTAAAAAAGATGCCATGTCCTAAACTTAGCAGTCCTGTATATCCCCAGATTAAATCAATCCCGAGGGCGACAATACATAGGGATAAGAAACGCCCCAATAGCTTTAATCTGAAGACTGGCAAAGCTAAAGGCATAATCACACCTAAAATAATGGCGATCGCTATAATTACCCCAATTTCAATGAGTCGCTGTTGTTGCTTCTGTTTTTGTTGGGCGATCCTACCGATTTCCTGATTCATATATATGACCCAATTAACCTTAATTAACCATGGGAAAAATGTTGATTGTTTCGAGGTTTATCAAATCCCCATCTACAACTCAGCAGTTCTGCCTTTAGGCGGGAAAATGCCAGCAGGTTTAATTTGCAAAAAGGCAATAATTAGCGCAAAGACTAACACCTTAGACATACTGGTTGTGGCAAAGAAACTCAAGAAATCGACCACAGGCTGTAGAACATCCACAGAGGATAATAAGAACGCCAATGTTCCCGAACCAATCAAATAAATTAAGCTGCCTATAGCTAAAGCGGCTAACACCGTCCCCAGCAAATTTCCCACCCCACCAACTACCACGACCATAAAGGTATCAACGATATAATTTTGTCCGGTATTCGGTCCGACTGAACCCAATAAAGTAATCGCACAACCTGCCACCCCAGCCAGTCCCGAACCCATAGCAAATGTCAAAGCATCAACCTGGTCTGTAGGGATACCCAAACAAGCACTCATTTGGCGATTTTGAGTTACTGACCTAATCCTTAAACCCCAATTAGAGCGATTAAGAAATAGGTAAATCAACCCCAAACATACCAACCCCAGAATAATAATAAATACCCGCGCATAAGGAACTTGAAAATTCCCTAGGGCGAACCCTCCTCGTAACCAAGCGGGGGCGGTCACATCGACATTTCGGGCGCTAAACCAGGGTCTGGTCAAAACTTGCCCTGCTAAGTTACCCATCAGAATACTAGCAGTTGTAGAAATTCCGATAGATAAGACTAACAAAACTGCCCTCGCCCACTTGCGAATTTTCTCCCAGTCCTGGCGACGCTTAACGAAGAATAAGCCCCCAAAAAACAAGAGGCAAAATAAGCCCAAACCAATTACCATTTGCCAGTTGACACTACGGACAAATTGGCGTAAAATTAGACTAACCCCCCAGGTGGCTAATAAGGTTTCTAAGGGTCGCCCATATAGGTATCGAATCACGCCTCTTTCTAATAATAATCCGACTAAAGCGGCGACAATGAAGGCAACGGGAATAGCCAAGAATATATAGAAATTAAACAGGGGTTCTCCCAGGGGTCTAAACATATTCTGCACGACAAAGGTGGCATAAGCACCCAGCATCATTAACTCCCCGTGGGCGAGATTAATTACCCCCATTAATCCAAAGGTGATTGAGAGTCCTAAAGCGGCGAGGAGTAAGACGGAACCGATACTGATGCCATTAAAAAAAGCGATCGCAAGTTCTTGCATTTTTCAAGATTTAAATAACATAGATTCAGGCTATTTAAGAAAGGGCAACCCTTCCGAGTTGCCCCTAATTTGGGAAGGTTTAAACCCCTTCCATTCGGAATCTTTCACCACGGGCGGGGTCAGTCCAATCGCAGGCATAACCCCTGGTGCTAGGAACATACTGATTCCAGGCTAATGGTTCAACCGGACCATCAGAAGACCAGATAATATCAAATAAACCATCATCACGGACTTGACCAATTCTCACAGTCTTAGATAAGTGATGATTAGGATTAATAGTTACTAACCCATGGGGGGCTTGTAATTGCTGACCTATTGCCGCCGCCCTAACGGCTTCTAAATCGTCCGCTGTCCCCGCTTGTTCAACTGCTTGTTTCCACAGATAAACCATAGTATAAGCAGCCTCCATGGGGTCATTAGTAACCCGGTCTTGACCATGTTTAGCCTTAAATGCCTCCACCCAAGTCTGATTTTCTGGGGTCTCTACAGTTTGAAAATAGTTCCAAGAGGCATAATGTCCAATTAGGAACTCTCGGCCGATTTGTTGCACTTCCTCTTCAGCGATACTCACGGACATGACCGGGTATAAATCCGGTGTTAATCCTGAACCCTGTAGCTGTTTAAAGAAAGCGACATTACTATCACCATTTAGGCTATTAAAAATCACGCCTCCGTTGGGCAATGCCTGCCTAATCTTGGTAATAATTCCGGTAACTTCTGTATTTCCTAAAGGTAGATAATCTTCGTCTACGGTAGTGCCACCTTTAGCCCTAAGCTGTTCTTTAATGATGGTGTTTGCTGTGCGGGGGAACACATAGTCAGACCCGACCAAAAAGAACTCTCGACCTTTATTTTCTAATAGCCAATCGACGGCTGGTTCGATTTGTTGATTGGGTGCAGCCCCAGTGTAAAAAATATTCCGAGAACATTCCTGCCCTTCGTATTGCACGGGATACCATAACATATGGTTTCGGGATTCAAACACATCTTTAACTGCTTTCCGACTGGCAGAAGTCCAGCAACCAAAAACGGTAACCACTTGGTCTTGGTCAATGAGTTTTTCGGCCTTTTCGGCAAAGGTCGGCCAGTCAGAAGCGCCATCTTCAACTACTGCTTCAATCTGTTTTCCTAACACTCCTCCGGCTGCATTTATTTCAGCGATCGCCATTTGTTCGGCTTCCACAACCGTGGTTTCACTAATTGCCATAGTTCCACTTAAAGAGTGGAGAATACCGACCTTAATCGTATCGCCGCTGCCACTTCCAGGAGTCCCAGTTGTGGCATCTTCCGAGGGGGAACCACAGGCTTTTAATAGTACACTAGCACCCAAGGTAGCCGACCCATACAATAAAAACTTGCGTCGCCCTAATCTTCTGTTTATCATATCAATTTTACCAGTTGTAACGGGAACTAATCGAAGCAGGAAATTATCACAAGTTTGACAATTTCTTTTTAATTACTAGCCAATTTCCGAGAGTTGATGCTACTTGAGTAAATTTAAGACCAATTACATACCACCAAGGTTAGTTTTACCATGGATAAATCTACTCAAGCCCATAGACTTAATTAAGCATTTACCCTTAGCTAACTTGGTGAGAGAGAAATGGTCTTAACTTTTAGTTAACTTTAAGGCTAGTGGTGTATCCTAGGCTAAGTCAACCCCAAAAAATGTAGCTATTAATACAGTTTTCCGGTCAAAAGTGAGCATTGGGGGCTAATCATCAGTTATGGAGGTTAATAACTATATGTGACCTGAATATGATATCATAGAAAAATTTTGTTTCTGGTTGTGGAAATTTTAAGCTAAACAGCGATCGCATGAATTTTGAATGGTTGAGTATTGCCATGTTTATCGTGGCTTTAATAGTGTTAGCATTAGGCTATCCAGTGGCTTTTTCCTTGGGTGGTGTCGCCCTAATTTTCACCCTAATTGGCATAATTTTCGGAGTATTTGATCCCATTTTATGGTCAGCCATGCCACAGCAGATATTTGGGATTATGAACAATTTTACACTGCTGGCAATTCCCTATTTTATTTTCCTAGGTTCAATGCTAGAAAAAACTGGCATAGCCGAAAACCTGTTAGAAACCATGGGAATATTATTCGGAAGAATGCGGGGAGGATTAGCGATCGCC
Source organism: Arthrospira sp. PCC 8006 (assembly GCF_046480465.1). Lineage (NCBI taxonomy): Bacteria > Bacillati > Cyanobacteriota > Cyanophyceae > Oscillatoriales > Microcoleaceae > Arthrospira > Arthrospira sp. PCC 8006. Next base: position 5,097 of record NZ_PKGG01000031.1, on the reverse strand, counting down.
GTTATCATAGTAGGGGGACTTCTAGCCGCCACCACCGGAGTAGTCGCCGCCACCGTCATAGCTATGGGTTTAATTTCCCTGCCCACCATGCTACGCTACAGCTATAATAAAAGACTCGCCACCGGAGTAATTGTAGCATCAGGAACCCTAGGGCAAATTATCCCGCCCAGTGTAGTTTTAGTAGTCTTAGGAGATCAACTAGGAGTTTCCGTCGGCAACCTATTTATTGCCTCAGTAATTCCCGGACTATTAATGACTACCGCCTTTATTATTCATGTGGCGATCGCCTCCTGGTTACGCCCTGATATCGCCCCCGCCTTACCCACAGAAGTCCTCACAGCACCCGGTCTCAAACAGCGAGTCATCAAAGTATTAATTCCGCCCATATTACTGATTTTGTTAATCTTGGGAAGTATATTTTTTGGCATAGCCACACCCACAGAAGCCGGAGCCGTGGGATGTGTAGGATCAATTATCCTAGCCGCTTTTAACCGTCAACTGACCAAGGATAACCTATATCGCGCCTGTGATGCCACCCTACGAACCACCAGTATGGTAATATTTATCCTGATAGGTTCACGAGCTTTTAGTTTAGTGTTTCGGGGACTAGGGGGAGATAACATAGTTAAAGATATGTTTCTCAATCTTCCTGGCGGTCAAATCGGCTTTTTGATCATCTCAATGTTAATCGTATTTCTGTTGGGATTTTTTATCGATTTTTTCGAGATAGTCTTTATTGTAGTTCCCCTTTTACTGCCCATTGCTCAAAGCTATAATATGGATTTAGTCTGGTTTGGGGTAGTATTAGGCGCTAATTTACAAACATCCTTCCTCACCCCTCCCTTTGGCTTTGCCCTATTCTACCTACGGGGTGTGGCTCCTGCGTCTATCAGCACCGAAGACATTTATCACGGTGTGATTCCATTCATCACCCTACAGCTTATCGTTTTAGGGTTGATAGTCGTCTTTCCCTCCCTGGTCAACTTTTTGCCAGATCTCGCTCAGAACATCGGCCGTTAGAATACATATAGTTAGCAAAATTCCTTATTTGTGCAATTAGATAATCATTATGGCGAAACCCACTCAGGAACAGTTACAACAAGAACTCGAGCAAACTAAATCCGAATTGCGTGATGTTTGGGAGGAATTAGAACGAGTCCAGTCTCAGTTTGAACAGGTATCCGGGGAACTCCAACAGGCTCAGACCCAAATTCCACAGCAGGAAACAGCCTCTGATACTAACTGTCAACAGGAATTAGAAGCGCTCCGGTCTCAGTTAAATCAGGTTTTGGCGGAATTGGAGCAGGCTAAGACTCAAATTCACCAGCAGGAAGCGGAAAAAGCACAACTGGAGTCCCTACAACAAGATCTACAGACTACTCAAGATAGTTTGAACACGACTCGCACCCAGTTAGACCAGGTTCAGGCTCAAATTCAGCAGGGGGAAACGGACAAGGCGGAACTGGAGTCGGTCAAACAGCAGTTACAGGAAGCTCAAGCCAAGCTAACTAGCACTACTGAGGAGTTAGAAAAGGCTAAGACTCAAATTCAGGAGGCACAAGGGTCAAAAGCACAACTGGAGTCGGTCAAACAGCAGTTACAGGAAACTCAAGCCAAGCTAACTAGCACTACTGAGGAGTTAGAAAAGGTCAACTGTCAGTTTGATGAGGTATTGGGGGAACTTGAGGAAACTCATTTTAAGTTACATCAAATTCAGCAGGAAACAGCCTCGGATACGGAGAGCAAGCAAGAATTGGAACGGGAGCTCAATTCTCAGTTAAATCAGGTTTTGGGGGAATTGGAACAGGCTAAGACTCAAATTCAGGAGGCGCAAGGGTCAAAAGCACAACTGGAGTCGGTCAAACAGCAGTTACAGGAAACTCAAGCCAAGCTAACTAGCACTACTGAGGAGCTAGAAAAGGCTAAGGCTCAAATTCAGCAGCAGGAAGCAGATAAAGCGGAACTGGAGTCGCTACAAAAAGAGTTACAGACTATTCAAGGTCAGCTAACCAGCGCCACTGAACAGTTAGACCTGCTTCAGTGTCAGTTTGATGAGGTATTGGGGGAACTGGAACAGGCTCATATTCAGGCTCAACAGGCGCAACAGGAAAAAGCACAACTGGAGTCTGTTCAACAGGAGTTACAGGAAACTAAAGAGAAATTTACGAGCATTCAGCAGGAGTTACAGCAGGGTCAGTTGAAGTTTGATGAGGTATTGGAGGAACTAGAAAAGGCTCATATTCAGGTTCAACAGGCGCAAGGGTCAAAAGCACAACTGGGGTCTGTCCAACAGGAGTTACAGGAAACTAAAGACAAGCTGAATAATAAGACTGAGGAGTTGAAACAGGCTCAGTTTATGCAAAAAGAAGCGGCTGAGGAAGTTGATAAGACTAAGGCTCAGTTACACGAGGCGCGACAAAATCTGCAAACACTGCGATCGCAAAAAGAGGAGACGGAGGGACTTTTGCAGAAGTGTCACGCTCAACTTCAGGAAACTATGGAGGTATTAGAGTCCTCCCACAGTCAACACAAACAGACTCAAGGGGAATTGGAACAATTGCGATCGCAAAAAGAGGAGACGGAGGGACTTTTGCAGAAGTGTCACGCTCAACTTCAGGAAACTATGGAGGTATTAGAGTCCTCCCATAGTAAATACAAACAGACTCAAGAGGAATTGGAACAATTGCGATCGCAAAAAGAGGAGACGGAGGGACTTTTAGAGAAGTGTCACGCTCAACTTCAGGAAACCATGCAGGTATTAGAGTCCTCCCATAGTAAATACAAACAGACTCAAGAGGAGTTGGAACAATTGCGATCGCAACTACAAGAAAAGGAACAGGAATTCACAAATTATCCGGTTCAAGCCTCACCAGTTCCAGCTTCCCCCCCAGCACCTGTAGCAGTAGCAGCAATGGAGTGGGAAACCTTTTAACTAACATTATAGCATCTGCCAGGACTATATTGGGGGCTACCAAATATCCTGGCGGGTTCCGAGTTAATTTAAGTCATCAGAAATCAGTTATTCCTATTCCTGTACCCAAACAGATACAGAACCCCCGTCACAGGAAAAGTGACCCCATCCCCATTCATTGGTATAAACAGGTTCTTTGATGTGTTCTGTCAGGTCAATAAATTTAGCATTAGGTTTACCAACTTCCATCCATTTTTGACCAGGAATGTTATCACTCATAATCACAGCTATACCTTGGGGGTGTTCTTCATCACCTAAACGAGTCCAACCGATGACATTGTAGTTGTCGAAGTAATCGTATTGTTCCCCGTAGGAGTAATTATGTCGCGCATATAATAACTTATCAATTATCCAACGGTGGGAGGGTAAAACAATTTTATAACTGTTACCATCTCTGCCATAATCTTCGTATTCTGCGCCATAATAGTCAGCATAGAAAATACAGGGATAACCTTCTCGTCGCAGCAGAATAATCGCATAAGCCAACGGTTTAAACCAAGGTTCAACGGGTGCTTCTAAGGATTGTAAAGGTTGAGAATCATGATTTTCTACAAAGGTGACCGCATTAATGGGGCGTTCCTGCATAAAAGTGCGATCGAGAATAGTTCTCATGTCGAAGTTACCCCCCGACTTACTGGCATAATAAAACTTATAGTGTAGGGGAACATCAAACACAGACATTCGACCGCCAACTGTATCTACATACCAATGAAGAGTATCAAGGTCATTGTACCAATATTTACCTACCATAAACAAGTCTTTACCGACGTGATTTTCTAGGGTTTCTATCCATTGTGGGAAAAACCAAGCCGAAATATGTTTAATCGCATCAAGGCGGAAACCATTAACTCCTGTGGTATCCAGATACCATTTAGCCCAGTTAGTGATTTCGTCTCTAACTTCTCGATTTTGGAAATCGAGATCACAACCCATTAAATAGTTAAAATTCCCCTTTTCCAAGGACACATAATCATCAAAAACCTTACCTTCAAACAGATAAATGGTTGAGGAATCTTTAGTAAAGTCATCATAATCAACCGCATCAAAATGCCACCAATGCCATTGAAAATCAGAATGTTTGCCTTGACGACCAGGGAAAGTAAAATGAGTATAGGCTTTAATATCTCGCATTTCCCCAATTGGATGAATCCGATTATTCATAGCAAAAGGAGTAGCTTTAACCACCTCAGTTTCATCGCCTCCCATTCTATGATTAACTACAATATCAGCGTAAACTTGAATGCCAGCATTTTGGGCAGCATGAATGGCATCTAAATACTGTTGGCGATCGCCATATTTGGTTCTGACAGTTCCCTGTTGATCAAACTCCCCTAGATCATACAAATCATAAACACCATAGCCCACATCATATTTACCTTTCTTCCCTTTATAAGCTGGGGGAAGCCAGAGGGCGGTAATACCAGCATCGGCTAATTCTTGGGCGTTTTCTTTAAGTTGATTCCATAAAATCAAATCGGGATCGATGTACCAATGGAAGTATTGCATGATTACGCCATTAATCATCTAAATTTCTCCTGTCTGAGTCCCAAAAAATATATTTCAATTATAGGATGGTTTTCCGAAACCGATAAGAATACCAGACAAAGCGCCAAGTTCTAGGCTGGTGTCAGCACCGGGGAGAGAAGAACGTCCAACCCGATGACTTTCCCCTAATAATGGCTGAGGTGGGGGCGGCTAACATAATCTCAAGCTAAACTATACAGTAATGGTTAGATTAAAAGATACGGCAACAGCAAAGGTAAATGTGAATATGAAAAGTTCCTGGATCAGCAGATTGGGACAACCAGTTAAATCATCAGCCATGTCCAAAAAGCATTTGTGGCGGATTTTGGGGGGTTGGGTGATTTCCCAAAGTATCCTTTTGGGGACTCCAGCTTTGGCTAATCGTGATTCTGGGTCGATGAGTTATACAGACTTGTTGCAGAAAATCGAAGCGGGACAGGTCATCAGAATTCAAGAATACCCATCACGACAAGTTGCTAGAGTCACATTCACAGACGAAGCCAACGGACAACAGATTAGGTTTGTGGCACTATTTGACCATAACCCGGAACTGATGGCGGCGCTGCGGGAAAACCCGGTAGACTATGAGGTGAGACCTTCAG
>NZ_PKGG01000081.1:0-20616 GCF_046480465.1 Arthrospira sp. PCC 8006 | reverse complement strand
TCGCCAGCAAGAACAATGGCGGCGCGCGAGCCATAAAAACCAAGACCCGACTGTGCTATTTCAGGAATTGATGGAGCGAGCCAGACAGGCTAGAAAAAGTGGTTAATAAGAGTCCAAGCAAGATTGATATCAAGGTGAAGGAAGTCGATCAATTTCCTTGAAGTCCTGGAATTTAGAATCAGGTGAAGCATCATAACTTTTATCACGTTTTTCTGGCAAAAAATGTTCTGTTTGTGCATCATTTTCTAAGCTACTGTCTTCGGGAAATGATTGATTTTCTCGGTGGGGCAATTCATTAGATGAAGTTTGTAATTCTACTATAATAAAAGCCAAAGGAAGTCCTATCAATAAACTTAGTATTACCATGAAAGCAAAAATTTTACTAGTCGAATTATTTTGGCTTTTTTTCAATTTTTGTTGATTATTTTTATCTTCTAAAGTTATTAATATTTCTTGGATAAAGTTATCCCAACATTGTAGAAATTCATGTCGTAATTCTGTAAAAGGTTGATTGATTTTTGTACCTGGCAATTCAAAAGTTTTTGATAAAGTTTCAAGTCCCTGTGTAATTTTTGGGTTATCTATAAAATATTGTTTGGTTAATTCCAAAAAGTTAGAAATTAGGGTTTCGAGTCTTGTACTAAATTGATCATGCTTTCCTTGATCTAGCTGATCTATCTCAGAAATATGTGGCGATAAAGTTTTGATTTTTTCTTGATACATAGGATATTTAACAACGGATGAATTTTCCAAGTATTGTTCAAAAATACTATAAAAACTTGTTGTTTTCGTGAATAATTTGTCATTATTTTGAGTATAATTTGACATATTAGTTTTATGGCTCGAATCAAAATTCAAGATATAGTTACATATTGGCGCTTATTATACATCTTTAGTAGTCACACAAAGTAATATAAAGTAACAATAAAGTAATAATAAAGTAATATATTGATGATTGTGCTGAATGCTAATGTTGAGGTATAGACAATGATACTGCTTCTATAGCTGAACTGGAATTTATCTTACCGGCTTTGCTGGTGAAGTTGATGTTTTTCGAGTATCATAGCAAAACAGTAGTTAACTTTTGGCAAGTAGCTATATGTGGTTGCCTAAGTTGCATTTGATGAATGTGTAGCTTTTTGCTCACAAGTGCTTACCTTTTGAGGGACTTTGAGTGATGATAGTTGACGAAGCACTGGTAATTGTGGAAGCAGTACTCGATTATGAACGCCTCAACGATGTTCAAGAGGTCGTATTTCGTCAGGCTTGGGAAGGTTTATCTTACCGTGAAATGGCTAAAAGCACTGGCTATGCGGAGGATTACCTCAAGGATGCAGGCGCGAAACTCTGGCAAATGCTGACTAATGCCTTTGGAGAAAAGGTAAAAAAAGGTAATTTAAAATCTGTTCTGAAGCGATATTTACGGCGGCATCAAATTATCGTACACCGTAATAAGGTGACTGGGGTTAATGTGATTGGAACCAATTTTGATAGCACAAGAGTTGTGGGAAACTTATATGAATCCAACTTTTGTCAAGCCGATTTGTATAAGGAGCAAAGCTATGAAAAATCAGAAAAACAGACAAATGCTGAATCTGAACAGGAGTTAAACTATCAATCTTTAACTTATTCTTGGAATGGCTGGCAGTTTCGGTCTCAAGCAGAAGTGAATATTGCCGAAGCACTAGATCGCGCCGATGTTTTGTTTTTCCCAAATGCTAAAGCCCGGTTGACTACCCCAGATGGAAAGCAAAACCCATCTCCTCATTTCCTAGTCTGTTACAAAACAAAACTGGGTATTTTAGCGGTAGATGTAGACGATCGCGATCGCGAAACCAATATGGATTTTCTTCTACAGTCGCAAGGTATTTGCATTGTCCAGCATTATGATATCACTGAATGTACCGAAAAGCCTGATCTCGTTGTCATAGAGTTTTTAGAGCTTTTGATGCAAGCCTAAAATCGATTAATAAAACATATCCTAAAAACCCTAAGAGTCCCACAAACGTCGTCGTTGAGATCCTCCCAGTCGCTGGTGAGTGTCTCGCAACAGACGGGGAATATCTAAATTTTGAGGACAGCGAGGTAAACAGTCGCCGCAGTCGGTACATCGATCGCCTCTACGTCCAGGAAACCAATGTCCGGCATTCTCAAACATACCATAGCGATACTTACCAAATTGGGTCATATGGTAGGCGATCGCCAAATTTCGTAACCTCAGCACTTCGGGAATATTAATCAGTTCAGGACATGGTAAACATTGATAACACTGTTTACAGGTATCGGTTGCTAATGTTTCCTCTAAGGCAGTTTCCAGAGCCATGAAGGCGCTTTGTTCCGACTCAGTGAGGGATTCTACGGAATCGGCTACTTGTAGGGGTAAATCTAATTCTTGAGGGTTAGCGGCTCCTAAACTGAGGGTAGTAATGCGGCGATCGCTCAATAAAAATCGATAATTCAACTGGAGGGGGGAAAATGGATGGCATAGCTGAGTTAACTTAGCTGGGGGGGTGTAGAGTTGTCCCCCCTTATCGGCTGGGGAAATAATGAAAATCCCCATGTCCTTTTGAGATGCTAGGGTGATGGCGGGAGCATGGCGCTGGAAAAAATAGTAATAATGGAGATTGATAAACTCAAAGCGATCGCTATTAATCGCTTCCAGAATCACCTCAACCGGAGCATGGGTCGAGAACCCCAGATGTCTGACCCGTCCATCTGCAATGGCTCTGTCAATACCCACAATACCAGCGATCGCCTCCGTGAGATGTTCGGGGGTATTAATACCATGAATCGCCAAACCATCGAGATAGTCAAGATTCAGCCTAGTTAGGGAATCATCGATCGCCTTTTCTAAAGCATCAGGATCAGACATGGGTGGGATCTTGGTAGTAATATAAAGCTGCGATCGCTCCACAGGTAGACCACCTAGCAAAGTCGCTCCCAGATACTCCTCACTTTTCCCATAACCTTTGGCAGTCTCTATATGGTTAATTCCCATGGAAACTGCCCTTTCTATAGTTTGGTGGGCATTTTCCGGGGATGCTAAATAGCGCATTGTTCCCAGGGAAAAGACTGATAGAGGTAAATTGGTTTTACCAAAGCGTCGATAACGCATGATTTTAGTTATTGAGCTTCGTCTTTGCGAAAATCTGCCCGTCTAATCAACTCTTCTGGACTCAGGTTAGCAACAAAATCGCGAAAGGCGCGTCTTTCGGCTTCGTCAGCATCACGATCGACAGGGATAGAAGCATCAGCGATGACTTCTTCCATGACCCAGATCGGGCTATCGGTACGCAGTGCAATGGAAATGGCATCAGAAGGACGCGCATCAATTTCTTTACGATTCTCCCCTTGACGTACAATCAAGACTGCATAAAATGTATTGTCTTGGAGGGAGTGAATCACAATCCGCTCTAAAACCATATCCCAGGTTTCCATGAGATTGACAAATAAATCATGGGTTAGGGGTCGCGGGGGTTGATGGTTTTCCAAAGCGCCGATTATCGATTTAGCCTGATCCTGACCGATAAAAATAGGTAAGGCTCGTCGCTCAGACGCATCTCTGAGTAACACAATAGGGCTGCGTGTGGTAGCGTCTAGTGCAATTCCGGCGACTTTCATTTCAATCATCGGTTCAGCCTCGATAAAATACGATAGACAAACAACAAGTGGTTAGACCCGCCAGTAAGAATCCAGCAATTCCAGTATGCCTTGATTTTTACCCGAATTGACGACAATTGCTCTGAAATTGTGGACAGCTCGTTGGTGAATATGGTCAAACAATGCCGGATAATTAACTGATGTTAGCCTAAAAATCTAGGTTTAATGGGCATTCTAGCTTACTGGGAAGGTAATCGCTAGGGATTTTTCCTGGTCATGGGAGTTACCACCTAGGTGATTGGTTTTGTTTGTTTAACGTTCACTTGATACGGGAAAAAAGTTATGTTTACCGGATTAATTCAGGCCTTGGGGACGATTGAGAGTTTGGGGCGATCGCGCTTTCAGATAGCTTGTCAGGTGGGTGCAACTAATCTGATTTTGGGGGATTTGGCGATCGGTGATAGTGTGGCGGTTAATGGGGTTTGTCTAACAGTGGTGGAAATTATGCCCCGTGGCTTGGTGGCGGAGGCTTCCCCGGAAACTTTGGGTCGGACTACTTTGGGTAGTGATTTAAATGGTTATGTGAATTTGGAGGCTTCCCTGCGTGCGGGGAGTAAGTTGGGAGGACATTTTGTGACGGGTCATGTTGATGCGATCGCCACCCTGGAGGCGGCGGTGTCTGTGGGTAATTCCTGGGAAATGCGTTTTGTTCCCCCCAGTGATGCTGATCTGTGGAATCAACAGATTGCTCCCTATTTGGTTGCTAAGGGTAGTATTGCCGTTAATGGGGTGAGTTTGACTATTTCAGAATGCGATCGTCATAGTCGTTGGTTTGCAGTCGCTGTTATCCCTCACACTTACCAAAATACCAATCTTTGCACCTTGGAAACTGGTAGTTTAGTCAACTTGGAAGCAGATATTTTGGGTAAATATGTCGCTAAATTTCTCAGTATAAATTCCACCGATTCCGTGAATATTTATCATCAGCAATCTCTCACAGCTACCCCAGAAATTACCCCAGAATTTCTCAGCGAACATGGTTTTAATTAGTCCATCAATTAATTATTAGTAAAAAAAAAGCCCCCCACCAATGGTGGAGGACTTGCAACTAATTACCTAACATTAGGGTTCAGTTTAACCGAACTTACCAGCAGTTGAGGCAATTAGGAAGGCTGCGTAGGTGAGGATATAGCCAACGGTGAAGTGAGCTAAACCAACAACGCGAGCTTGAACGATGGACAGAGCCACTGGCTTATCTTTCCAGCGAACCAGGTTCGCCAAAGGAGTGCGCTCATGAGCCCAAACAATGGTCTCGATGAGTTCTTGCCAGTAACCACGCCAGGAGATCAGGAACATGAAACCAGTCGCCCAAACCAAGTGTCCGAACAGGAACATCCAGGCCCAAACAGAGAGGTTGTTAGTTCCGAAGGGGTTGTAACCATTGATTAACTGGGAAGAGTTCAACCACAGATAATCGCGGAACCATCCCATCAGGTAGGTAGAAGATTCGTTGAACTGAGCAACGTTACCTTGCCAGATACCCAGGTGCTTCCAGTGCCAGTAGAAAGTTAACCAGCCCAGGGTGTTCAGCATCCAGAACATAGCTAGGTAGAAGGAATCCCAAGCGGAGATGTCGCAAGTACCGCCACGGCCGGGGCCATCACAAGGGAAGGCATAGCCGAAGTCTTTTTTGTCGGGCATCAGCTTGGAACCACGAGCATCCAACGCACCTTTGACCAGAATCAGGGTGGTGGTGTGCAGACCGAGAGCGATCGCATGGTGAACCAAGAAATCGCCAGGGCCAATGGTTAAGAACAGAGAGTTAGTGCCGGAGTTGATGGCATCCAGCCAGCCAGGCAACCAAACGTTACCGTAGTTAGGCCAAGCAGTGGTGGCAATGCTTTCAGGATTGGAAAGCAGCACATCCATTGCATAAACCGCTTTACCATGAGCAGCCTGAATGAACTGAGCGAATACAGGCTCAATCAGGATTTGCTTTTCAGGAGTACCGAAGGCAACCACAACATCGTTATGAACATAAATGCCCAAAGTGTGGAAACCGAGGAACAGAGACACCCAGCTCAGGTGAGAGATGATTGCCTCTTTGTGATCCAAAACACGAGCTAAAACGTTACCTTTGTTTTGCTCAGGATCATAGTCACGAACCAGGAAGATAGCGCCGTGGGCAAAAGCACCGACCATTAAGAAGCCAGCAATGTACTGATGGTGCGTGTAAAGAGCAGCCATCGTGGTGTAGTCCTTAGCAATGAAAGCATAAGGAGGAATGGAGTACATATGCTGGGCAACCAGGGAGGTGATTACACCCAGACAAGCCAAGTGCCATCCTAACTGGAAGTGGAGAGAGTTGTTATAGGTCTCATAAATGCCTTGGTGAGGCATATTAAAAGGACCTTCGAGACGACGACCAAAGAAGTCTTTGGCATCGCACATTTCTTTGATGCTGTGACCGATTCCGAAGTTAGTCCGGTACATATGGCCCGCGATGATGAAAATCACGGCGATCGCCAGATGGTGGTGAGCCATATCGGTCAGCCACAGGGACTCGGTTTGGGGATGAAATCCACCTAAGAAAGTCAGAATCGCAGTCCCTGAACCTTCAGAAGTACCGAACACATGACGAACGGTGTCAGGATTCTGAGCGTAAACTCCCCAGTTACCAGTAAAGAAGGGAGCCAAACCCGCCGGGTGAGGCAGAGTGCTCAAGAAGTTATCCCAACCCACGTGCTGTCCGCGAGATTCGGGGATAGCGACGTGAACCAAGTGACCAGTCCAAGCCAAGGAACTAACACCGAACAGACCTGCCAAGTGGTGGTTCAAACGAGATTCAGCGTTTTTGAACCAGGACAGACTGGGGCGGTACTTGGGTTGCAGGTGCAACCAACCAGCAAACAGGAAGACTGCAGCCAGTAGAAGTAGGAAGATAGAACCTTGGTAGAGGTCTCCATTGGTCCGCATCCCGATGGTGTACCACCAGTGGTAAACACCAGAGTATGCGATATCAACGGGGTTAGAAGCGCCAGCTTGGGTGAATGCGTCAACAGCGGGTTGCCCAAATTGGGGGTCCCAAATAGCGTGAGCAATGGGACGTACATTTAAGGGATCTTTAATCCACTGTTCAAAATTGCCTTGCCAAGCGACGTGGAACAGGCTGCCAGAAGTCCAGAGAAAGATGATGGCGATGTGTCCAAAGTGAGAGGCAAAAATCTTTTGGTAAAGATTCTCCTCGGTCATTCCATCATGAGTCTCAAAATCATGGGCTGTGGCAATCCCGTACCAAATCCGACGAGTGGTCGGATCTTGAGCCAAATCCTGGCTAAATTTTGGGAATTTCGTTGCCATAAGTCCTAACTAAATGGTGTTCTCATTAAGTCCGCCCAGGGAAATCGAGGCAGTTACCCCGATTCCCGAGCGAAGAACCCTCATCCTACGGAGATGATGCGGGCGAGGAAGAATGCCCAGGTGGTGACAATTCCCCCTAGAAGGTAGTGAGCTACTCCCACCGCACGACCCTGAATGATGCTCAGAGCGCGAGGTTGGATGGCCGGAGCCACTTTGAGCTTGTTGTGTGCCCAAACAATGGACTCGATTAGTTCTTGCCAGTAGCCACGGCCACTGAACAGGAACATCAGGCTGAAGGCCCATACAAAGTGAGCCGCCAAGAACATCAAGCCGTAGGCTGAAAGGGCTGACCCATAGGAGTTGATTACCTGAGAGGCTTGCGCCCACAAGAAATCACGCAACCATCCATTAATGGTAATAGCACTTTGGGCAAAATTGCCATTGGTAATGTGACTAATCGTGCCGTCAGAGGCGACGGTTCCCCAAACGTCAGACTGCATCTTCCAACTGAAGTGGAAAATCACAATTGACAGGGAGTTATACATCCAGAACAAGCCAAGGAACACATGGTCCCAACCAGATACTTGGCAGGTGCCGCCACGACCAGGGCCGTCGCAGGGGAAGCGGAATCCCAACTCGCTTTTATCGGGAATTAGGCGAGAACTGCGGGAGTACAGAACACCTTTGAGCAGAATTAAAACGGTCACGTGAATTGTGAAGGCATGGATGTGGTGAACCATGAAGTCCGCCGTACCCAATGCGATCGGCATCATTGCGACCTTGCCACCCACAGCAATTACATCACCGCCAAAGGCAGGACTAACGCTGGCGAGGGCATTGGGGGCTGTATTGCCCGGTGCTAGAGTGTGCAGGTTTTGCACCCACTGAGCAAAGATAGGTTGCAGTTGAATTCCTGTGTCAGAGAACATATCTTGGGGACGACCAAAGGCACGCATGGTGTCGTTATGGACGTACAGCCCAAAGCTATGGAAGCCCAGGAAGATACAAACCCAGTTTAGATGAGAGATGATGGCATCCCGATGACGGATTACCCGGTCTAGTAAGTTGTTAACATTCTTAGCCGGATCGTAATCCCGCACCATAAAGATGGCAGCGTGAGCACCAGCACCCACAATACAGAATGCTCCAATCCACATATGGTGAGTGAACAGAGACAGTTGAGTGGGGTAGTCTGTTGCGATATAGGGATAGGGAGGCATGGCATACATGTGGTGAGCCACAATGATGCTCAATGAACCCAACATTGCTAAGTTAATAGACAGTTGAGCGTGCCAAGAAGTTGTCAGAACTTCATAGAGCCCTTTGTGGCCTTCTCCAGTGAAGGGGCCTTTGTGAGCTTCTAATAATTCCTTCATGCTATGGCCAATACCCCAGTTCGTCCGGTACATATGACCGGCAATGATGAATAGAACTGCTAGAGCTAGGTGGTGGTGAGCTGTATCGGACAGCCACAAACCGCCAGTCTGAGGATTTAAACCACCCTTAAAGGTTAGGAAGTCTGCGTAAACTCCCCAATTTAAAGTGAAGAATGGGGTTAGTCCTTGCTTAAAGCTCGGATACAGTTCCGCCATCAAGCTGGAGTTCAGAATGAACTCATGGGGCAGGGGGATGTCTTTAGGAGCCACCCCGGCATCCAGCAGCTTGTTAATTGGCAAAGACACATGAATTTGGTGTCCAGTCCAACCCAAGCAGCCTAAGCCCAATAGTCCAGCTAGGTGATGGTTCATCATCGACTCCACATTCTGGAACCATTCCAGTTTGGGAGCACGTTTATGGTAGTGGAACCAACCAGCGAATAGCATCAGACCCGCCATCACCAATGCACCGATCGCTGTGCAGTAGAGTTGGAACTCGTTGGTGATACCGGAAGCTCGCCATAATTGGAACAATCCAGAGGTGATCTGGATGCCTTGGAAGCCACCACCTACATCGGCATTCAAAATTTCTTGGCCAAAGATGGGCCATACAACTTGTGCGCTCGGTTTAATCCCTGTTGGGTTTGTTAACCAAGCCTCGTAGTTGGAAAACTTCGCGCCGTGGAAATATGCACCACTCAGCCAAATGAAGATTACTGCCAGATGGCCGAAGTGAGCGCTAAAGATTTTGCGCGAAATATCTTCTAAATCGCTGGTATGACTATCGAAGTCGTGAGCGTCGGCGTGCAGGTTCCAAATCCAGGTTGTCGTACTTGGACCTTTGGCAAGATCGCGGCGAAAATGACCGGGTTTTCCCCACCTTTCAAAAGAGGTAGGAGTTGGGTCCTTGTCTACCGTGACCTTGGCTTTTGCCTCCCGCTCTGGAGGACTGATGGTCATTTAGACTCTCCTCTCCGTATCACAAATAACAAAAATATTGTTGCAGATTATGAAACGGGATTTTTAAGCCCCTTCATCATCCTTCACAAAAGTTTAGAGTGTTCTTAACTTTTGTTGGGGGCAACAACAAACCCTTAGTTTTGCCTTGGGCATTTAAAGGCATATTATAACGACAACTGTATGCTTCTGTCTACAACAGTTTTTGATTCTGCCGTCAGCCGCTGTTGTCTGTAAATTGTATATCATCTTTCCGAGTCACATGGGGGAGTCGGTAACAATAATTAAGAATTCCTAAAACCCCTATAAAATCTTGGATTTAGCCCATATCAGCCGAAAAACTCTGTAAAGATCTGCATTGAACCGTTACAAAACTTAAAATTTGCTGCCATCAACTACTTTTATATACAGTTGGTAGCGGGACCAGTCGCTGGATCATGGCAGCCCCTGGACATAGATAAAAATGTTAAGGATAATCAGCATTTTATCAATATGTGTTTGACATATATATTAAGGATCGGGTCTGTTTTGGGCTATAGTTGCATACAATACGGTTTCTTTGCACGATTTGGGTTTTAGGAGTTTATTTAATTGTGTCTGTGAACAAGTTCTGGTGGACTCCCATCAAAAAACTGCTGACTATTTTACTCGTCGCAGTAATCACGTTTCAGATGACTGGGTGTGGTGACTCTGAACCGACTGATCCATCAATTACCCAGACATCATCAGCGAAAACTGTTAAGCAGAGTATTTCGGAAGTATCCCCCCCAGATATCATTCAAAAATTACACCCAGCCCTCGATCGCTATCAACCTCAAGTCCAAATTATCAGTCCTCAACCAGACGAGTTGCTACAGGATAATAATGTCACAGTCCAACTACAAGTTTTGGACTTCCCCACCTTCCGAGACGAAACACTAGGTGATGGTCCCCACTTACATTTAATTATCGACAACGATAGCGATCGCCATATTTACAATCCCACGGAACCGATTATCCTATCAGACCTGAAACCAGGAACCCATACCCTGCGAGTTTTTGCTGTCTATCCCTGGGGCGAAAGTTTCAAAAATGATGGTTCAAGTGCGATCGCCACATTTCACATTTACACCAAAACCCCCAATAACAACCCAGATCCAAAACTTCCCTTACTCACCTATAACCGTCCCCAAGGAACCTATGGTGCTGAACCCATTTTGCTGGACTTCTATTTAGACAACGCCCCCCTACATTTAATCGCCCAAGAAGATCCAGAAGATGAAATCATCGATTGGCGTATCCGCGTCACTGTCAACGGCGAAAGTTTTATTATCGATCGCTGGGAACCCATATATTTAAAAGGATTCCAACCCGGTAAAAACTGGGTACAACTGGAATTTTTAGACGAACTCGGAGAACCCCTGAATAACGTCTACAACAACATCGCAAGAGTTCTCACCTACGACCCCAAAAGCCAAGATACCCTATCTAAACTAATTCGCGGTCAATTATCTCTATCCCAGGCTAGGGGTTTGGTTGAAGCGAACTATACCAGCCCAACTTTAGCCCCCTCTCCTGAAATTGAGGAAGTCTCAGAACCTGAACCTATAGTTGAGGAACAGGAAGTCTCAGAACCTGAACCTATAGTTGAGGAACAGGAAGTCTCAGAACCTGAACCTATAGTTGAGGAACAGGAAGTCTCAGAACCTGAACCTATAGTTGAGGAAGAGGAAGTCTCAGAACCTGAACCTATAGTTGAGGAAGAGGAAGTCTCAGAACCTGAACCTATAGTTGAGGAACAGGAAGTCTCAGAACCTGAACTTGTAGCGCCAAGGGAACCTTTACCCCCAGAAAATCCGACATCAGAAAGTTCCGAACCAGTAGCCGGAAACCAATTACAGAAACTTTGGCAAAACTTGCAACTACCCAAATTTTCCAATAATGACTCAGAAACGCCGATTTTAGAGCAAATTAAAAACTTTTTCAGCAGCTTTGAGATTCCGGGATTAACTCAAATAGAAACGGAACCTGGGACTCCAGCCGCCTTACCTAAAATTGTGCGAGACCAACCCGAAACTGAAGCCAAGGAAGCACCTGTAACCGAGACCAGCGAATCAAGCGATCGCCTCAAGCAAACCCCCATAAACAGCACTGACAATCATGATTATGAGTAATTCCCAACCGACTCAAAAACCCTTAGAATACTACCAATGGCGTGGCTATCAATGCGCCTATGAATTTCATCCTTCATCTTCGGAAATATCCGCAGATATTCCCCTACTATTAATCCATCCTATTGGAGTAGGATTATCTCGGCGTTTTTGGTATAGATTTTGTGAAAAGTGGCAGGGATATAATAACCCCATATACAGCCCAGACCTGCTGGGGTGTGGGGAAAGTGATAAACCAGCAGTAGCTTATCAAATCACAGACTGGGCGGAACAATTACAGTGTTTAATTGCAACAGTAATCAAGCAGCCAGTGATTTTACTAGCACAGGGTGCTTTATTACCAGTGGCGATCGTCCTCAGTAAAACATACCCAGAAAGTGTGCGGGGAATAGTGTTATCAGGTCCCCCAGCTTGGCGAGTCATGACAGAGGCTTCATCACCCACTAAACAGCGTTTATTGTGGAACCTATTTTTTGATACCCTAGCCGGGCGACTATTTTGGAATTATGCTTGTCGGGAACAGTTTTTACAGTCTTTTTCAATTAAACAATTATTTGCTGAAGCCAAAGACGTTGATCGCGAATGGTTAGACCTGTTAGCAATAGGTTCAAAAGACCCCAAAAGTCGCTATGCAGTCTTTTCATTTTTAGCAGGATTTTGGCGACAAGACTATACCCAAGACATGGCAAATTTGACCCAACCGACCCTAGTAGTTTTTGGCGATAAAGCCTCTAGTATTAGTCGCAGTGGGAAGTCAGAAACCGTAGATAAGCGCGGCAAATTCTACGAAGAAGGATGGAAAAAAGCCAAGTCTATAGTAATTCCTGGTCGTAATGTTTTACCCTACGAAAAAACCGAAAGTTTTATAAAAGTTACCCATGATTTTGTGAGTAATATAAATTAATTCATCCACCCCCCATGAGTTGGGGGCGGGTTCATTTATACCGTCGTTAATAACAACATTGACGGCGGTTGGGGGCGGGTTTATTTAGACCGTCGTTAATTACCACATTGACGGCGGTTGGGGACGGGTTTATTTAGACCGTCGTTAATTACCACANTTGACGGCGGTTGGGGGCGGGTTTATTTAGACCGTCGTTAATCACCAAATTGACAGCGGAACCCGCCCCTACATCACCATTATACATGGTTGGGGACGGGTTTATTTAGACTGTCGTTAATCACAACATTGACGGCGGTTGGGSGCGGGTTTATTTATACCGTCATTAATAACAACATTGACGGCGGTTGGGGGCGGGTTTATTTAGACYGTCGTTAATWACMACATTGACGGCGGAACCCGCCCCTACATCACCATTATACATGGTTGGGGACGGGTTTATTTAGACTGTCGTTAATTACCACATTGACGGCGGTTGGGGGCGGGTTTATTTAGACTATCGTTAATCACAACATTGACGGCGGAACCCGCCCCTACCCAATTATTAATTATCAATTATTAATTATTGCTTCTGGCGCAACGAAAACCAGCAAAAATTTCGCGGACATGGGGATAATACCAATTGCGAAAACTGCAACGCATAGCCCAGGGACGAGTTGTCCAACTACCACCGCGCAAAACTTTATGTTGGTTATCAAAATAAGTTTCAGAATACCCACGATAGGGATAAAACTCAAATCCCTCATAACCCATAAAATTACTGCTAGTCCACTCCCAGACATTACCTAATAAATCATAAACTCCAGCGGCGCTAACTCCTGAAGAATACCTATCAACGGGAGTAGTTAGGGGTTGATTAGTAATATTTTTACCCAGGGAATTACAGTTACAATTTTCTGGTGTAGGGGGTTCTTCGCCCCAGGGATAAGTGCGTTTTTTACCAGCTTTACTATCCCAACTAGCCGCTTTTTCCCATTCGGCTTCTGTGGGAAGTCTCTTCCCGACAAAATTACAATAGGCTTCGGCTTCATACCAACTCACACCACAAACAGGGTGATTATCTAAACTAGGGTTATCAGTCCAATAAAGAGGTTGTTGGTTATGGTTATGTTTAAGCCACTCCCAACCATCATTAGACCACCATTTAGCTTTATGATAGCCTCCCGCTTCGATAAATTGGCGATATTGACCGCAGGTGACGGGGTAAGTATCAATCCAATATTGATCTAAATAACAACTATGAAGGCGGCGTTCATTATCCATTGCGTCAATGGCTTTATTTCCCATGGTTAACTCTCCGGCGGGTATTTCTACCTCTGAAACTGACAACATAGGAACATCATAAAATAGGGAAAAATCGCTGTTTTGTACCTCGAATCTATATAATTGTAGGACTATGGCGATGGTTTCTCCGTGTTGAGATTCATGTTGGATAATAAACCGCCATAGCCTTTCCTGTGTTTCTATAGGTGCGGTTTCTAAGTATTTGATAACTTGGATTCTCACCAGGGATAAATACTCTAAAATAAACTCTAAGGAAGGAAGCTGAACTCGTCGATTTTTGGGGAGACCATCAGCGGTGAACAGTTGCCTATATTCGGGATATAATGGTTGATATCCTGCACATTCTTCTAATAGCCAATAGGCTTCTGTAAAGGCTATATGCCCTAAATGCCAACCCACAGGGCTAAAGTCGGGGTGAGGTTGGGCACAGAGGGTTTCTCGGTTAATTCCTTCAATGAGTTTTAAGGTGCCGAGACGGCATTCATGCAGGGCGTGATAAATGGTCTGTTTGAGTGAGGGGGTAGATATGGATATCACAATCTTCTCCGACGCTAATTATACTTTGTTCTGGGCAAAGATGCCACTTTCCCGGAAATAAAGGCTCCGAAGCAATGATAACTGATTCTGGGAAGTTTTTATCATTCTTTAACCAGTAAAGACTGGGAGGAGTACCGGCTACAGCATACCGAGAAGCTACCATTTGCTTTCCATCACAAATAATCATATTAGCCAGAACCCGCACCTGCATTTTATGGGCGATTTTCTCAATGGTATATAATGTTTGTTCGAGGGCGGAAATTAGATCGGCTATTCCTTGACTTTGTAGGCTATCCTTAAACAGGGCAAATAGGTGTTCTGAGTCGGTGTTACCTTCTATTAAACGATAGGCTTGGTCTGTGAGGCGATCGCGAATTGGTTTATATAGAGTTTCTCGGAAATCCTGAATATAACCATTATGAATAAACATCAGTTTTCCTGACTGGAAAGGTTGACAGTTATTCAAGTTGATGGCTTGACCAGGAGTGGCGCTGCGAACATAAGCTAAAATTCGCCCGGACTCAATATAGCGACTGAGAGGAGTTAAGTTTAAATCACTCCAAATTGGCTGAATATTACGATATCGATAGGGTTCTGTATCGGCGGTGGGATGATACCAACCCATTCCAAAACCATCGGCATTTAGCAAGGCTTCCCGCATTTCCTTGGGTTGGTAACTTTGCACAATTAAGGAATGTTCCGGCTGGCACAAAATTTGTTCAAGTTGAATCGGAGATCCGATATAGCCCAGTAAACGACACATAGTTAATAATTCGAGATAACCAGTAAAAATTAAACCAGAGACAGGTCATGCTGTCAGCTTCCATTGTTCACTAATTAGACTGATTAACAGCCTGATTAATGCTTACCCATTCCACCAAAAAACTTGATTTTAACATGATAGCATGATTCGACATCACCAGTCAAGTATACCATACTAATTGTCATTGTCTATCGCTTGACTTGTGGATATTTCCATTCGTATGTATTCGGGAACACAAAATTTGTCATAGAAACGGAGATACTGGGTTCTAAAGACCGAACATGATGCCACCAACCCACGGGAATAAAAATTACCTCTCCGGGTTCTAAAATAAATTCCATGGGTCTCACATTTTGAAATAATGGATATTTCTGATAGTCAGGATTTTCTAAATCTACTTGGCTGAAAACCCCTATATAGTTATACAAAAAAGGTGTTTGATAGGGAGGAATCATTCTTACCAATTTACGACCAGAAACTTGGGCTAATAATAAATTAACCGGGTCGTGATGCAATGGGGTAACAGTTCCGGCGGGTCCATACCAGAAGAAGATGCAACCTGATGTTTGCGTGGGGTCTAAATACTCTGTGAATATTTCGAGATCATTTAATAATCCTTTGAGTTCAGGACGGTCTAAGTTTCGATTATTAGCTACCATATAATAGTCGTTGGTTTGTTTACCGGAAACAACCGAATCAATATAATCAGCAAATAGCACGGTTTTTTGATGGCGCTGTAGGTTGATTTCATAGTCGGGGTCAGCTTCTCTTCCGGCTTGAATTTCGACCGTGGCTTGTCCGTAATTCTGTTTAAGATATTCTGGAGTCCATAATTCTAACGCCCGCCAATTCTTCATGATATCAGTTAAAATCAAGGGGGTATTTTGGGAATAGTAACTCTCCAAAAATTCCGACCGAGATACCCAGGGTTTGCGGTCAATGCTGGGAGAGACTTCTGAGAGAGACGCTAATTGACTCTGAATGGTCAGCATTGACTCGACTTTTTGCAAGAGTTGGACAAACTGCTTTCCGGCTTGTAAATAAGGGTGACTTGTGGCTTGATTAACTGCCTCTAAAGCTAGTTTGATATCTATTCCCTGTTCTACCATTTTCTCGACTAAAATATGGTCAGGAAAATCCATGAGTTTATTAACTGCGATCCACTGTTGCCAATGGTCAGATAATTTTGGTGATGGAGGTTGATTATTGACTGGAAGAGGCTGTTGATGCAGCCACTCTAAGCTAACTTTTTGGTCGGCGTGTATGGTGATATTAAGGGGGGGTAAGGTAATTTGTTTGATTTCCGGTTGAGTCATCACTTGATATAAAGTTAAAACGGTGGAATTTATCTATTAAATCTGTGGGGATTTTCAGGATTAATTATTGGTGGTATGAAATCGCCAAAATTGACGACTACTCCACAGAAAAGCTATGCCAAAGCTGAGGTTAAGTAAACCAATCATGGCGTTTCCCCAGCCTAGGAATTTGATGGTGAAACCGATCGCGATCGCCACGGACATAATAGCTAAGGTAATCCATCCAAATCGTGCTAAAATCGGATGGGGTGTATCGGTTTGAGGTTCTCTGATCCAGTCAACTAGGCGATCGAACAGGACTTGACCCGTAAATAATCCGATAGTCAGGGAAACCATCGCCCATAGGGCGTGCCATTCATCTAAGAATAGCAGATAAGGCAGGTGAAACCATAGAATTGCACCGATCGCTAATAAACCCAAACCTGTTACCATCCAAATGATACCAGTTATCCATAGTGGTGTGATTGTTGGAGATGAGGGATTTTCCATAGTTTAGATTTATTTCCAAAGCCAGACCGACCCAGACAGCCATTAAGACACAGCCAGCCTGGGAAGTTTTGATCAATTATAGATTAAGGTAACTATTCAGGCGGGCAACCATAAATAGTTGCCCTTACCTGTTAGGGATTATCTGGAAACTAGCATTTTAGGTAATTTTCCCAAACATATCCTTCCATGACAGGGGTATAGATATAAACCCACTTACCATCAGGCGATCGTTCCCACACTTCCACCTCCACACCATCCGGCAGACTACCAATAATTCTACCACGAGGGGTAGCCCGAACATTCAGGGGAGTATCAGTCGGATCAGCGACAATACAGACGCGGGCAATTGACCTCTGATCTGCTTGTGTCTGGCTATTGCTTTCATCCCGATACCTTTGCCAAATCGACTCTCTGGCTACCGCCACACTATGGTTAATAGTCAGGAGAGAAGCAACCCCTAAAAATAATAATCCTATTCCAATCCGCCGCCATTTACTCATGGTTCAACACTCCTTATGTGGGTTAATGAAGCGGTAAATGCACCTGGAAAAGGATTGACAACTGACCATCTGAATTATAAATCAAATCTCCCCAAATTAATCATCTGATTTTTTTGATAACATTTCGGTAAATTTGAGCAAGGTTTCTACATRGCGATCGCCAGCCACCTCCAGCACATCATTATGACCAGCCCCTTCAACCCAGAGAGACATTTTCGGGCCGGCAAAATCATCATAAAGCCTCTGTCCATGGTCAAAGGGAATCACGCGATCGCGATCGCCATGTATAATCAAAACCGGAACCTCGACATTTTGAAGATTAGCCAAATTAGGGAAACGGTCAAAAGGAAAAATAGGAATCCGTGTTACCACCCGAAATGTACTAATAAAACCGCTTTCAATCACCAACCCCCCCACTAATTTCCGCGCCGCCAGGTGGGTTGAGGGACCACTACCGACCGATCGCCCGTAGACAATAATACGCTCAGGGGGAACCTGCAAAACTTGGGTAAGATAGTAATAAGCGGCCTCTATGGCTTGATAAGCGCCCGCCACGGAGGGTGTGCCGCCACTAAGCCCATAACCGGGATAGTCATAGGCGAATACAGAAAAACCTATATCCCGTAGACTCTCCAGGCGAGGCCGAATATCCCCCAAATCTTCAGCATTGCCGTGGCTGTAGAGAATGGTATACTGAGCGGTGGGATTGGGGAGATACAAAGCAGCAATGGGCACTCCGTCCAAGGTAGTCAGGAAAGTCAAATCCTCGGTTTTCTCATAACTGGGCGGACGAGGCAAAAAAATCAGGCGATCGCTTTTAAAATATGCCCAAACACCGACTATTATATAAATCGCCAAGATGGAAGTAACTATCCGGCGCAGAGAAAAGTCTCCAATAACCCATTTTCTGATTTTGGCATTATTCATAGATGATGAGGACCTAACATGGCAATGGAATTTCCCGACGACCTAAAATATTTAGATAGCCACGAGTATGTGCGTCTTGATGGCGAAATTGCTACCATTGGTATTAGCGCCTTCGCCGTTGACCAATTAGGTGATATTGTGTTCTTAGAACTACCCGATGTCAATGATGCCTTAGAGAAAGGCGAAACCTTTGGTAATGTAGAATCGGTCAAAGCCGTTGAGGAACTCAAGGCTCCCGTTAGTGGTACAGTTGTGGAACGTAATGATGCGATCGTAGAAGCACCCGAGGAATTAGCCGATGACCCCTATGGAGAAGGTTGGCTGCTGAAAGTCCGCATAGGCGATGAATCAGACCTTGATGATGCCCTATCTGCTGATGAATATAGGGTCTTAGTCGAAGGGGAATAAACCTGTCAAAAACCAATCTGGTCTAAGACTGGGGGGCAGAACTTGCAATTTTTCCCGTTTTGTTTTAGACTGCCCTATCAAATAAAACATTAGCATTAGTTTTCATTGTCTATGCTGTGGCTATGGTGATCGCCTGTGCGTAAGTCAAGCCAGATCAATCCCTAGGGTTTGGTATCCGAAAACTGCGACATTGAAAACAGTTTTCTCTTGCCATTTAGTTCTAACTGGGTTATAATCAATACAGCCCAACCTATATCCCTGCTTTAACCTAATTCAGGATCTCGCCATGCAGACCACAGTTAGTAACCAACTCAAATCTGAAAGCCTGGAGTTGCTGCGCGAGTACCAGCACTCCCCGTCTAACAGTATCCGTAATCAACTCGTTCAAATTAACATTGGATTAGTCCGTAAAGAAGTCCACCACTGGCTCAACCAATGTACGGAAAGCTATGATGATTTGTTACAGGTGGGCTGTATTGGCTTGATTAGAGCCATAGAAAGGTTTGATATGTCTAAGGGTCATGCCTTTAGCTCCTTTGCGATTCCCTACATTCGCGGGGAAATTCAACACTATTTGCGTGATAAGAGTCCCTCCGTCCGGGTTCCCCGTCAGTGGCTAACTCTACTGCGTAAAGCCACCCCATGTATTCAAGACCTACAAGCCAAGTTGGGACGCAAACCCACCGATGCTGAAATAGCCTCAGCCCTAGAAATTTCCGTAGAGGAATGGAACCAGGTTAAGCTGGCTTCCCAAAATAGATCTCTGTTGAGTTTAGATGCACCCATTCAGGACGAAGAAGAAGGATCAACCAGCCTGGGTGATTTAGTCCCAGATACTCGTTACCGCAGCTTCCAACTAGCCCAAGAAGATCAAATTCGTCTCCAGCAAGCACTGGGACATTTAGAAGACGGGACTCGCAAAGTTTTAGAGTTTGTGTTTCTCTATGACCTCACCCAAAAAGAAACAGCCGAAAAATTGGGAATTAGCGCCGTTACAGTCTCTCGGCGAGTCAAACGGGGTTTAAGTCTGCTCAAAACCATGATGAATGGCCCCTCTGATTCTGATAGGTAGCCAAATAGATAGACCAAAATAATTAACAAAAGCCCGATCCATTGCGTACCGGGCTTTTTTAGTGAATGGGGAATGTTGATTTGGTGGTTTTCTGAGCGTACCCCTTGACAACTGATATCAGTTAATGATATCAATAAACTGTTATCAACATCGGTGATAATGCAGACACTTCCTCCAAAGACTAATCAATAT
Organism: Arthrospira sp. PCC 8006; assembly: GCF_046480465.1. Taxonomy (NCBI): domain Bacteria; kingdom Bacillati; phylum Cyanobacteriota; class Cyanophyceae; order Oscillatoriales; family Microcoleaceae; genus Arthrospira; species Arthrospira sp. PCC 8006. The sequence goes on along the minus strand of NZ_PKGG01000081.1, from coordinate 784 downwards.
CGAAAACTGCAAGTGGTAGATGGGTTAAATGGAAAACATCGTCGCACTTTTAAGGCAATTTACACAAACCCGGTTCGGTCAGATATTGTCTGGACTGATGTTGAAAGTCTGTTTGTAGCGCTGGGCGCGATCGCCCGCGAAGGGAGAGGCTCTAGGGTGCGGGTGGCGTTGAACGGTGTCAAAGCTGTTTTTCACGAACCACACCCGGAAAAAGAGATGGGTAAGGGTGCTGTTAAAAGCGTCCGGGAATTTTTAGAAGATGCGGGAGTTGCCCCCATGTCTGAGTAAGATATCTATTAGAAAGGGGGTAACGAGCAATGTTGCCCCTACCCAAAGTGACTCAAAAATATACTACCGAGTGCAGCCATTGCCCGATCGTGCCACACAATTCTACAGATTATCCTAAAAACTTAATTGTACCATTTAGACGCTCAAGAACTGAGGGAAATATGCTGACATATAAGGGTTACAGTGGTCACATTGAAGTTGATACAGAAAACGGCATCCTGTTTGGTCGCGTGTTGGATATTAAGGATACGATTACTTTTCAGGGAAAAACTGTTGAGGAAGCGAGTCAAGCCTTTCGTGACTCCGTTGATGATTATCTGGAGTTTTGCGAAGAGTTAGGGGAAAAACCTGATAAGCCTTTCTCTGGAAAATTGCCGTTTCGGACCACACCAGATCTACACCGAAAAATTTTTTTGGCGGCTGCTAAAGCAGGAAAAAGCATTAATGGTTGGATGGAAGAGGTGATAAAAGATGCAGATAATAGTACTTTCCAGAA
>NZ_PKGG01000283.1:0-5607 GCF_046480465.1 Arthrospira sp. PCC 8006 | reverse complement strand
TTCTGTCTTGTNGTTTCCTTCATTAACGATTGTGCTATGACCCATAAGTCTAGCTCGTAACTCGATAGGTAGTCCATACTTTTCACCTAACAGGTTGTACAGCCTACGAAAAGCATATTTCTGAGTTACCGGGCATTTCATAGATTGAAGTCTGTTACTAAACGCAGCTTCAAAGCCTGTAACTATGGTTTTAGGTTTACTGCCTTTTTTAGGTCTATATTCTGGTAACAACGGTTGTTTCAATTTCAGGAACTCAAACATTTCAAGGCTGGGAATTGGAGCTACAATCCTTCCCCCTGTTTTTATACTCACTTTCCGACCTTCTGAGTCAGTAAAGTAAGTGTAATCTCCTAATACCAAGTAATTGTCTTGATTATCAGGGTCTGATAGTGCTTTGATGATTACGCCATCTTCAGTTACAAATGGCTTAGTTAGATTAACAGAAGCGGCTATTTCAGTTGGTCTCAGTCCATACATTACTGTCATACCCGTTACCCATAACCAGCTATGTCGGGATGATTGATGTTGGTGATTTTTAATAGTATAGGCTTCTTGTTTGGTTTTAAACCACCAATCTTTAAACACATCAACAGCTATCCGTTGTTTCTTTTTGAATTGCGTTTGTTTGGCGTTAATAGGCTCAAGCTGTTTAAGCAAGTGTTCTTTGTTAGGTGATTTCTTAGCTATGGTTTTTAAGATGTAGTAACGTTCCCTGAAGGTTTGGGAGCCTATTAATTGTTCTCCATTCTGCAAGGGAGTGTATAACATAGCCTTGAAACTCTCCCAGCTAGGATATTCATCCCAGTTAGGGAAGTCCTCAAAAAATACTCCCTTGCTTTGATGGTAAGACGCTAAGTCGCTTACGATATCGCGAGAACGTTTCCTTCCTGTGTTGCGGTTGTAACCCGCAAAATACTCATCCTCTAGTTGTTGGAATATTTCCCGATAGGTTATCAGATTATCCTCAATCTGGTTCTTTCCTGAGATAGTCGCATCGTACCAGTTCCAAAATTCACTAGCGCTAGTAATGGTTCCCAAGGCTTCTGATACCAGTTTAGCTTTCCTAACGCCGTCTATCACCCCTTGAGGTGTACATTCAAGGTTAGCCGTTTTGGGTAGTCGTTTTCCGGTTGGTGGCTGTTTAAACTGCAATAGTAGGTTGTACCTAGTCCCGGTCTTTTGTAACTTGAGTGTCACTCCTTTGGGACATTCCCCTTTAAAGTCTTGATAGGCTTTCAGGAATCTACTATAGCCATCGTCATAATTACCCTTTCCCCCTACAGTAGGGGTATTGATATCGTTACTCATTTTTTACTCACTTGTTACTCTGTTATGGCTTTGAGTAACACCTAAGTAACGGTAGAATAGGGGTTGTAGGCTATATAGGCGATTCGAATCCTTCCGCCCCAGTTTAGTATAATTAGTTCTGAGGTGCGAGACGTTCAGGCATGAAATAGGGTTGCAATACCCGAAATAACTGCCTGATGGCGATTTCAGCCCCTTGAATGAATACAAGAGGCTCGCCTCTGACCATCCCCATAACTGCTTATATGTCCCAACGATTTGTATCAATAAGATACCAAATCAAGGCAGGAAACCCAAGGTCAATATACTCTGTAACAATTCGTAACCATCCTTAACATAACGAGAAATTACGAAACAGAGTTGAGGGTAACGGCGATAGCCACCCCCAGTTTTGGGAATCACAAACCCAGGACTGAAGCSGGGAACGGAAGGCTCCGAGGTGTAACCCAACACCAGAAACGAGACCACTGCCAACCATCCATGATTAGGGAAACCGAATGTCCGGCTTGAACCATCGTAAGAATTAAGTAGCGAAAGAGGTTGACACGCTGCGCTCAAAAGAGCAAGGGGAAAAGTAGGATAATCTTAGCACTACCTACACAGACCTTTAAAGTACCCCGGTGGATAGGACAAATCTAAAGATGGAATGCCCATATAAACGGAACGTTTTAAGTCCTCCTAGACTCTGATTATCTGGTCGAGATATCAGTAGGGATAAGTGTAACCGCAAGTCTTTGAGGATGCGAGATGTGACCAGAAGCCAACGCCCAACTGTAATGGTAGGGATATGCTAACGGGTCACGGTTTGATTGTAAAGAAATAGAGTCAAGTAGGTGTACAAATGGCGATAGCGAGTTTAAAGAAAGGATTTGGGAAATCAAAACCAATCAAGACTACGAACAACGCATGGAAGGCAATCCCATGGACTAAGGTTCAACGGAAAGTTTTCAAGCTCCAAAAGAGTATATTTCAAGCAGCTAAATCGGGACAAGATGCAAAAGCCAGAAGGTGGCAACGTCTATTGGTGAAATCATACTATGCTCGGCTCTTAGCAGTGCGACTGTAGGGGCGGGTTCCACGGTCAGCCATGCTTCCCAACAGTCAGCTTAATAAACCCGCCCCCCCAAGCGGGTCAAGGCAAGAAAACAGCCGGAGTTGATGGAGTAAGAGCAATCTCTTCAAGACAAAGGTTTGAGCTTGTTAAGAACATTAAGGGAAACCTCAAAGCAAAACCACTGCGACGGGTTTGGATTCCAAAACCTGGTAGGGATGAAAAAAGCTGGAATAGGAATACCCACAATCCAAGATAGAGCAAGGCAAGCCTTGGTTAAATCGGCTCTCGAACCTGAATGGGAATCGAGATTTGAAGGCACAAGCTATGGGTTCCGTCCAGGACGGTCAGCCCATGACGCAATTAGCAGAATTTATACTGCCATAAATCAAGGACAGTACTATGTTCTTGACGCGGATATAGCAAAATGCTCTTACCGTGAACCATGAATACCTACTGTCCAAAATTCATTGTCCAAGCCGCCTAAAAAGAGACCTGAAACAATGGCTCAAAGCGGGAGTGCTAGATAACGGTGTATTCGAGAATACAGAAGCAGGGACACCTCAAGGAGGGGTAATAAGTCCAATACTCGCCAACATCGCACTGTTGGGTATGATTAGGTTAATTGAAAAACTGTATCCTAGGAAATCAGACAATCGCCCTTTTGCGAGAGTCATAAGATACGCTGATGATTTCGTGGTCATCTCAAAAGACTTAGAAATCATTGAACAGTGCCAAACTGCTATTTCCAAATGGCTAAAGCCTATTGGATTAGAGATTAAACCTGAAAAAACTCGAATCTGCCACACGCTCAATCACATTGAGTATAACGGCAAAGCAGAGGAACCCGGATTTGATTTCTTAGGTTTCAATATTAGGCAATATCCTGTAGGAAAATATAAAACTGGGAAAACTCCACATGGAAAACCATTAGGACACAAAACTCACATAAAACCCAGCCATAAAGCAGTTGCCCATACAGAAGTGATTAAAGGTGTAATCAAACAACATAAGACAGCACCCCAATCAACCCTGATTAGTAGACTAAACCCAATCATAAGAGGATGGGCAAACTATTATTCAGCGGTAGTCTCAAAAGAGACCTTCACTAAGCTAGACAAAATAATCTGGCAAATGTTACGGGCATGGACAGCATCAAGATGCGGAAAGGCAAGTTACGAAAAGCTAAGTAATTATTTCAGACATGGAACAATTAAACTTAGCAATGGGAAAGAAAGACACGAAAATTGGCTATTCCAAACCAAAGATGGGATACATCTATTCAAACACAACTGGACTCCAATTGTCAGACACACCCTAATACGCCCCGACGCAACACCATACGACGGAAATTGGACTTACTGGGCAACCAGGAAAGGACAAGCAATCGACACGCCAATTAGGGTAGCAAAACTACTCAAAAAACCAAAAGGTAGATGTACCTGGTGTGGGCAATTCTTTACCCCATCAGATTTAATTGAAGTAGACCACATTGTACCTAGAAGCCATGGCGGAAAGGATGAATACAAAAATCTTCAACTATTACATCGCCATTGTCACGATGATAAAACAGCTCTTGATGAAGAGATAATGCTGTACTCTTAACAAGGAGACGGTCAAACTAGGAGCCGTATGAGGTGAAAGTCTCATGTACGGTTCTGCTGCTGAATGGGAGGGGTAGACCGTGAGGTCTATCTCGACCCCTAATACCATATCCTAGCCTGGGATTAATCTTAGCAATTCCGAGAGTAGGGGCAATTCATCAATTGTCCCTACCTCGCTGGTTTCACTAAGAGCGCTATGGCAGAGTTAAAATATCCACTCCCTGGTCGGTTACAGCGATCGTGTGTTCAAATTGAGCAGACAGCTTACCATCTGTGGTAATCGCTGTCCAACCATCATCGAGTACCTCTGCTTCCCAGGTTCCCTCATTAATCATCGGTTCAATCGTAAAAACCATTCCTGAGCGCAGTTTTTTACCCTTTCCACGGGTCCCATAATGGGGAATTTGCGGTGCTGTATGGAAGACGGTATTAACCCCGTGACCGACAAAATCCCGCACTACAGAAAACCCATAACTTTCCGCGTATTCTTGAATAGCAGCCCCAATATCCCCTATGCGGCTACCTGGTTTCACCGTCTCAATAGCCCGCCGCAGACATTCCTCGGTGACTTCAACCAATTTTTTAGCTGTGGGGGAAGGATTACCGACAAAAAAGGTTTTTGAGGTGTCGCCGTGGTAGCCATCAACTATAGGGGTGACATCAATATTGATGATATCTCCATCTTGAAGAATCTGCTTGGCGCTGGGGATACCGTGACAGATAACTTCGTTAACACTGGTACAAATAGACTTAGGGAACCCATTATAACCTAGGGGAGCGCTACGGGCACCATGAGCTTGAGTCCAGCGTTCGGCTTCATCGTTGAGTTCTAGGGTACTGACTCCTGGTTTGACCATGGGTTCTAGGTAGTTCAGTAATTGCGCGGCTAACTTTCCGGCTTGGCGCATCTTTTCAATTTCTCGGCTCGATAGCAGTACGATTGTTTCGGTTCGCATTTGTATAATTAGCTAGTTGATACCCTAATTAGTAGGCTTTTTCTGTACTTAACTTATCATAGTTGATGGTTCTGGGGGAGGCGCTCAGGTGCTATCTGCTGAAAATGATATTAACATAGATCAACAGTGGCATGATACTCAGCGATGGAGGCAACATGACTAATCGACGGAACCAAATAGATCAAGAAAGCAGAACTTGGGGCATGATCGCACACCTCAGCTCTTTTGTGGGTTATGTCATACCTGTTGCTAATATCGTTGGACCTTTGGTGATTTGGCTACTCAAAAAGGATGAGATGCCATTTGTTGAAGATCAAGCTAAAGAAGCGTTGAATTTTCAAATCAGCATCTTGATATATCTGTGTGTATCGATTGTATTGATTTTGTTTTTAACAAAATGTGGCGGAATTCCCCTTCCTCGCTTGCAGGGAGGGGATGAATAGCAACCAATAAACAAACTGAGCGATAGCGAATCCTCGGATGATCAACTACAATGTTATCAGCAACAGCAAATAACGATAATGTATAAGGCGTACAAGTATCGCATCTACCCAACCGACGACCAAAAAGCGTCTCTCGCCAAGGCGTTTGGATGCTGTCGTTGGTATGGGAATTTGGCACTCAACCTATGCCAAGAAACATATCTCAAGACAGGCAAAGGATTATCTCGTGGATATATCCAGGGTCTGTT
>NZ_PKGG01000543.1:0-505 GCF_046480465.1 Arthrospira sp. PCC 8006 | reverse complement strand
CTACAATTAATAATTATTCATTATCAATTTAGCAAAGGAAAGCGCATCTAAGCGATCGCCTTTTAGAGAGGATAACCGCACGAAATCATTAACCCAGTCTAGGATAGTTTGAGTCGTGAATTGGAAAGAAGAATATTTGAGAGACCGTTGGAGATGTTCAACCGCTGCGGCTGTATCTCCGGTGGTGTAGGCGTGCCATGCTTGCCAGGTTTGCGACCGATAGCGAAGCCTGTGGCTGACGTTTTGTACCCCTTTTATCACCTCCTCACCCTGAGCAAATTCATCGCTTATGGGAGCTGATATGGCTTGCTGAAAGATGTTTATAGTTTCCCTAAGCATCCGTTCTTCCCGAAATAGTTGTTGGGCCCTCAGTTTGCTGGCTTGTCCCATAGCTTGTCGGAGTTGAGGATTAACGGCCCATTCTTCGAGAGTGTGGGCGAGTTCCCGCGCCGTGGCGGCTGGGTCAACATTGGGGTTAGGTAATAGCTTACCGGTTCCCCCTAAA
>NZ_PKGG01000236.1:0-7406 GCF_046480465.1 Arthrospira sp. PCC 8006 | reverse complement strand
GTACCCCTATAAATTAGTGACTTGCGTGAGATTAGGTAGGTATCGGGTGTCTCTGGTAAAGCAATTCCCTATGATTATGTAGGTATCAGCGAGAGMTGACGAAACAAGTCACCAGTTGAAAAGTTGTTTAGGGGTATCGCTTCAGTATGTCATAGCCAGGTTAGTCGTGATTATGCGATCGCATTTTGTTGGTAGCGAGTAGGCTCCTCAAGATTTCACCAATAATCTGACTCCCACAGGGAACCAGGTAGGCGGTCTGATATCTTTGTACATTGATAGGGGTATCGTTGTACATTGATAACCTAGTGGGTTCCCCCTACGGCTACCTACAGCTATCATGTTGACTTGGAAGCATATCCCCCCCTAACCGAAACAAACACTCTTAGGGGTGCGACCGATGTGATAACAGTCAATGGTGAGGAACGAACCGATAGGCTTGCCATTGACGGGTATCACAAGGGAGTTACCCTATCGGTGTTTGGTTGGGGGGAGGAATGGATATTTGACAGATTGATTAAGTTGTGCTTGTTGACTGAGTAATCAACCGTTGACAGAATTATTTTCCTGTGCTAGGACTAGATTGTGAGTAATATCTGAGTAACTCGATAGGATATAGGGTTGAGTAATAACCCGCTATCGCTGTTAGGATAAGGGTTTATAGTTAACACGCTCTGACGCATCGGAACCGTCACCAAGAGTCAGGGGTTCTTGCTCGCGGATAGCCAAAGTAATCAAGGCAATTCCAATGGGAGCAGTTAGCAATGACAATCCCAAGTTAAATCGGTCGGCTAAAACTAATTGGATGTCTCGTTGTAAAAGTACCCTTATTTGCCTCAGAGGAGAAGGCTTAACCTGTTTTGGTTTATCTTTTAATTTTGTCGTCCTTTGATTGGCTTGATTGATTTCAGGAGAATTGGCATTAATTTTACCGGGAACAATCAGAGCGTCTAGGACATATTTTTGGTAGTCAGTATGCTGTTTAAATCGAGTATTCCACTGGTGGCAATAATCTTCGATGGAGCAGCCTTGATTTTCTTCTGGAGACTTTTCCAGTTCATTATAAATTTCAGCAAAGTCATCCCGTCCTACATTAAAAAAACTAGGAGCTTCGCTAGGGGGTCCGAAGTAACAGAGATTTCCTCCCCTTCCCATAAAGGCAACGCGATCGCACAAAGTGATATTGGCAGTCGCATGGGTAACAAGAGCTACAGTTCGATTTTCTGAGTGAGCTAACTTTCGCAGAAGTTGCATCATTTTTTTGTCTAATCCTGGATCGAGTCCTGATGTGGGTTCGTCGAGGAAAAATAACTTGGGGTCTGCTAAAAGTTCAACGCCAATGCTGACTCGCTTCAATTGACCACCACTTAGTTGGCTAATTAGGGTATGCCGTCGATCTAAAAGTTCAATTTCAGTCAGAGTTTTTTGAATAACTGCCTCAATATTTGTATCAGGGGGAAGACGTAATTGAGCAGCAAAAGTGAGAACCCGATCAACCGTCAGATTTCTATGTACGATATCTTCTTGAGGTACATAGCCAATTTGGGTACGGTAGATATTAAAATTTTGTTGCAGGTCTGAGCCGTTTAAATAAACATATCCTCCAGAAAGAGGTTGAATACCTAGCAGTGTCTTCAAAAGAGTTGATTTTCCCGTTCCACTTCCGCCAACAATTGCAATCAGTTGACCGGGTTCGAGTGGAATTGAAACACAATTGAGCAAAGTTTGGCTGTTTCGGGAATGTTTGGAAACAATGCGGGTAACTTCCCAAGCATCAAGACGCAATTTATCCCCCCGGTCTTGAAGGGTGAGGCGATCGCCACTCAACACCAAAATAAATGAACCGATGCGAATTGTGCAACCATCGGGAAGCCGCATGGATTGATTGACTTTCTGTTCGTTGACGAAAACACCATTTGTACTGTAGTCAAATAACTGGTAGTACCCACCATCAACCTTGTCAATGACAACGTGCTTTCTGGAAACCACAGGAGAATCAAGAACCAAGTTACAAGATGGGTCGCGACCTAGCATAATCGAACGGTTTTTGATACTAATTGATTGATTTCTCGTGGTGCTAGAGACAATGAATTTAGGGTTTTGGGGATTATGGTATTTCAGACGAATGAGAGTCATAGGATCTTGACCAATTTGCAACTCATCCCCGTCGAATAATTGATAATATTCCACAACCCCTACCCGGCGTTGCTCAACAAGCAGTCCATTTCGACTGGGTTGGCGAGTACCATTTTTGGTGATACCGTCGTAAATCTCATATTCATCGCCGTGGCGAGTTAAAGTAGCCTGGTAACGAGAAATTGCTAACCAGTCTTCGGGAGTCTTTAAATCTGCATCAGTAGCCCTACCAAGTATCAGTTGAGCCTTTTTTAGTGGAAATTTGATGGTTTGGGTCTGGTTTGTCAGTTCCAGATATGGATCGGAAGATGTTTCAAGCTGGGTTTTAGGTAGACTATGGCTCATGGGTTATGAAAACTATGCTATTAAGTTTTTTATGTTAAATTTTTTCAAGGTCAATCCGTTAAAACTTAAAAGAAAATTTATATTTCTTGGCTTGAGTTTCAGAGTTAAGCGTGTTATTGTTGGAATAAATAGGTATAAGCAATAAAGACAGTTCGTACTTAGAATGAACTGGTTAAGGAATTACTATGGCTGACCATTCTTTATTAAACCACCGCTATCAAATCATTCAGCCTTTAGGTTCTGGCGGTTTTGGAGAAACATTTCTGGCTGAAGATACTCAAATGCCATCCGGGCGAAGGTGCGTCATTAAACAACTAAAGCCTGTTACGGATAATCCTGATATTTATCAATTAGTACAAGATCGGTTTCAACGAGAAGCTGCTATTTTAGAGGAACTGGGAACGGCTCATCAACAAATTCCAACCCTCTACGCCTATTTTCGTGAAAATGACTTATTTTATCTGGTTCAAGAGTGGATCGAAGGTCAAACCTTAACGGACTACGTTCATCGCCACGGATCAATGCGTGAAAGCTCTGTCCGAGCTATGTTAGTCAGCTTACTGTCTGTTCTGGAATATGTTCACAGTAAGCAAATTGTTCATCGCGACATTAAACCTGACAATATTATGCTGCGATCGAGCAATTTAGAACCCGTATTGCTCGATTTCGGTGCCGTCAAAGAGACGATGGGAACCGTACTGAGTCACTCTGGAAATCCGACGCGATCGGTGGTTATTGGTACACCGGGGTTCATGGCTAGTGAACAAGCTATAGGTCGCCCTATATACAGCAGTGATTTATACGCTTTAGGATTGACTGCCATTTTCTGCCTAACTGGAAAAGTTCCCCAAGAATTTTCAACAGATCCTCTTAGCGGAAATCTCCTTTGGCGCTCTGAAGTCCCGACAATTACACCAAGTTTTGCTAACGCCATTGAACAAGCTATTCAATCTCATCCAGACAAGCGTTTTTCGACGGCTGGCGAAATGCGAGCTGCGCTGAATTTCACATCTCATACAGGTACTTCTGTTTCCCGGACTGGGCAACCTACAGCTACAATAATTTCTAGCAATCCCAACCAGCAACCTCCAACAATTGTTTCTTCTGTTCCCGTAGGTCAAGCAGCTACTATTCTTTCTCCAGCTCAGTCTATGAGTCCGACAGCATTACAAAATCCATCAACAATGCCAGAATGGGCTAAAGCAGTATTAACGGGTGGAATAATTGGCAGTTGCATTATTGTTGGACTTTTTGTCTCAAGATTTTGGAATAGTGTTGCTGATAATGCAATAGACAATCCTATAGCCGTTGAGGTTCAGCCGACAACTACAGCTTCTGCAAGCCAGACACCATCGCAATCGGAATCAGAAGCAGAATCTCAGCCACCAAAGCCTGCTGTACAAGCAATACCATCTATTACAGAAGAAAAAGCGGTTGCATTAGTTAAACAATGGCTTCAGTCTAAATCCCAAATTTTTGCACCTCCTTATAGTCGAGATGCTGCCCGTAATTTAACCACAGGTGCATTACTCACTGATTTAGTTAAAGCCGATGGCCCCATAACTTGGCTACAAAATAATAATGCTTATTATCAGTATGGAATTCAGCGCGTTGATTCTGTAGAGCGTTTTGAATCAGATGAAAACAATGCAACAATAGAGCTGATAGTTACAGAAGATGGCACATTATATCGCAACGGCAAACCCGACCCCAATAATGCTTATTTCAGTACATCCAGATATCGATATACCATAAAAAAAGAAAATAATCAGTTAAAAATATCCTGGTATCAAAAAGTTGATTAAATACATCATGGCTGTGCATAAATATTTTTTCAAAAATAATCATAAAAATCAGGGTGAACGTCAAGGATTGAGACGTGCCTATTTAGCGACTAACAATTACCCGAATAAAAAGCATTTATCAAGGTTAGCTTGGACTACAATTGTTATGTCAGTTAGTTTAGTTTTAGGACTAAGTGGAGCAGCTATTTTGTACTTTGTATTTCCTCCTAAACCTTCATTAAATGATGATCGCTATTTAGATAATACAATTTTTAGAGAGCCACCTAATAGTATAGATTTATCTCCAGATTCTGTAGATTTAAATATAACTTCTAGACTGGAATCAAGAGAAGGTATTAACCCCAATTGGGTTTATAATGTCACTAATCCTACTCACTTTAATCCAAATGATAATTTACAAAAGATTGTTAATGAAGTAGTTTATACTGCCAGAATGCGAGGTCTGCCAACTAATTCTTTATCTATACACTTGATTGATTTAAATCAACAAACTGAAGGCACTTATCAAGCTGATGTTTTTCGTTATCCTGCCAGTATCCCGAAATTGTTTTGGTTAGTCGCGTATTATTCCTTACAAGCAGAGCGCAACATTCCTCCTCAACCAATTGATTTACCACAAATGGGATGTGTTACTACTATTTGTAAACTCATCCAAAAATCTGATAATGAAGCAGCTAGCCGAATTGTAGATTTTATCACTGATACCACATCTATTTCCCATACAGAAGACTACCAAACTTGGCTAAATAAACGCTATTCTGTCAATTATTTCTTTCAAAAATCAGGATATTCAGGAATAAATATCAGTCAGAAAAATTTTCCCATACCCTATTTGGGAATGAATTATCCTCAAGGATGGGATCTGCGTATGCGTGGTGATAATCAGCCTCCAATTCGTAATCAAATGACGGCTCGACATGCGTCTAGATTAATGTATGAAATTGGTACTTATCAAGCTGTTTCTCAAACTGCATCAATGCAAATAATGTCACTGCTTAAAATAGATTTAAATCCTCAAGTGTGGAAGCCCGAGGAATATGATTCAGTTGATGGTTTTTTAGGAAAAGGAATTTATCAAAATCGACAAAAGATTGATTTTTATTCAAAAGTCGGGTGGACTAATGATTCTCGGCTCGAAGTCGCTTTAATTCATCATAGGTCTAAAAATAGAGCCTATATTATATCAGTCTTTGGCGATGGGGCTGCTTATGGAGAGGATTGGGAATTTTTTCCAATTATTTCACGCTTAGTTTATGAAAGAATGTTCGAGTAAAGAAAATAATGAGTTTTTTAAAATTTGCAAATCATTGGGGTGTATTTCTGATATTATTTTGGGTATCTGACTGGGTTTTTGCAGAGACTTGCAACATTCAGCAGATTGCGGACGGTACAGAAATAGATAAAGTTAGAATTGACATCGATCAATTTTTCACTTTTCCTTGATTTAATTATTGGAAAACTCTTCATTCAGCTTATGACTATGCACAACCCGAAGTTAATAAAATACAAAAATTTTTTTTATTTTTGGGGATTATCAATCATTGTTTTATTGCTTATTTTGGTTCAATTTCCTGCTCATTCAAAAATAGATAGCCAATACCATGTTCTTATAACCAGGTCTAGTTTGCCTGTTTTAAAGAGCCAAGGAGGACAGGATGTGGAGGCTATGTATTCTCGTTTAGAAAACTTTGCACAGGAGGGAGACTGGCGTAAGGCTGATGAGCAAAACTGGGAATTAATAAAGCAAGTTGGTAATAGATGGGGCAATTTAGGAAGACAAATCCGTCCCGAAGAAATTGCTCAAATTTCTTGTTCAGATTTGAGGAGAATTGATGAGGTTTGGAAGAAGCACTCAAATGGAAACTTTGGTTATAGTGTTCAACTTAAAGTTTGGAGACAGCAATTCAATACTACTCAACTTCAAGGGTTAATGGAGGGGGAGCGAAATCGTGAAGTTTTTCAAGCATCTCTTCGGTTATATGCAGCTTTGGGATGGTTGATTACTCCTTCTTATAAGAGGGATTACCAGAACTTTATATTTTATTTGCAAGCACCTCCAGGACATTTACCTTGTGATTCGGGAAATTCAGTAAATCATTGTTACACAGCCTGTGACTCAGGGAGAGCACCTGGCTTTTGTGGGGGTGTAATTGTGGAAAATTCTCGGTTTTTGGAATGTAGGCTTTAACCCCGTAAGTTACACTATGAAATCTAAATTTATGGATTTTCCCATGCAGAAAATTGCCCTGGCTTTTCTAGGCTTACTATTTGGCACTTTAGCCACAATAGAGACTTCTTTCGCCTATCCCCGTCTTAACTGGCGCAGTGCTGATTTTGAAGGTCGAAGATTGCGGAGTCGGCTTGGAAAACTGAGGCAGAGGCTCAAAAAAGAGGTGAGGCTCTTCATTTTGAGCATGGATTTGGGAATTTAGGGGTTCTCTGGATTCCCTATTATGAAAATCTCTCAGGACGAAGACTCTATCAAACGATTATTGTTCCTGAAGCAAATTGCGATCGCTTCTTACGTGAGAATATTCATAAGATTGATGGCAATGCTTACTGCTTTACCCCCAGTAATCGCGGCTTACCGGCTAACCGCAGAGGAGTAAAAATGTAGTAGCAATGTAGGTTGGGTGAAACGCAGTGAAACCCAACATCATTTAGAGATGGTGGCGTTGGGTTTCGTGACCTCCACCCAACCTACTCAAATTGGGGGAAAAAGGTCATACTAAGAGATGGTGGCGTTGGGTTTCGTGACCTCCACCCAACCTACTCAAATTGGGGGAAAAAGGTCATACTAAGAGATGGTGGCGTTGGGTTTCGTGACCTCCACCCAACCTACTCAAATTGGGGGGAAAGGCGATACTAAGAGATGGTGGCGTTGGGTTTCGTGACCTCCACCCAACCTACTCAAATTGGGGGAAAAAGGTCATACTAAGAGATGGTGGCGTTGGGTTTCGTGACCTCCACCCAACCTACTCAAATTGGGAAAAAAGGCGATCGCCTGTCTAGTCATTTTTCCTTGATGGGTGGGAAGGAGAGAATGACTGGAAACTCGGGTGCTAAATTGCATAAATTTATCGATCCGAGCCGATAACTATTTTAGGGAAACCCGAAAACCAC
>NZ_PKGG01000382.1:0-2667 GCF_046480465.1 Arthrospira sp. PCC 8006 | reverse complement strand
CAGCTAGGTGGCTCAAAAGTGTTCCGATGTCCTGAGTGTGGGTTCACTCTACCACGGGACTGGAACGGTGCTTTTGGAATCTTTCTAAAAGCTTTGCGGGATACCGCCTCTGTTACCTTAACGGGTAATAGTGCTATCGTAGCATTGTCAGGCAATAGCCGGATAAATGTCGCGTAAATGTATCAGTAATCCCAAAGCTAACCCTACAATAGCGGGGGGCTTGTCTGCGGGTAGCTAAATTTGAGGCGATCAAGCTGTTGGGTTAGTGGTCAGTGCCAATAATGTGTAAATCAACCTGGGGTAGACCTCGCATTAACCTTTGAACAATAGAGCCTTTAATCAGTAGTTGCCAGCGAGATCGTCGAGTTTCCCCCAAAACAATTTGAGTGATGTGTTGTTCGACGGCAGTATCAAGAATCGCTGTCACCACATCATCTGACTCCACCCGCAAAAACTCCCCCTCAAACTCCTGACACATCCGTTTGCAGGTTTCAATGTGGAGTGCCTCAGATTTAGAAAGAAACTGATGAGGATGAGCTACAAACAGCACAGACAAACGGCCATTCATTTGGTTAGCAATGCGTGCCCCTCGTCGCAATAACCGAATCGAACTGGGATAGGTTGAAACACAGACCAGAACCCGTTCTTGGATATTGCAATAGCTCTGAGAATGGCTCTGTCGGCCATTCTCTTCAATATTGTCAGCCACTTCCCGCAGCGCCAATTCTCGGAGAGCGACAAGATTGCGACGTTGGAAGAAGTTGTGCAGAGCCCGATCAATCTTGGCAGAGGCATAGATTTTGCCCTCTTGAAGGCGCTCTTGCAGAGTTTCAGGGGTAACATCTACGACGATGACTTCATCAGCTTCATCAAGTAGGCGATCGGGTACCCGCTCGCGGACGACCACCCCAGAAATTTTGTGTACCAGGTCATTAAGGCTCTCTAGGTGCTGGATATTGATAGTGGAATAGACATCAATACCCGCTTCCAAAATCCAAAACACATCTTGGTAACGCTTCTGTCGTTCAGAACCGGGGATATTGGTATGAGCCAATTCATCAACCAGGACTAGCTGAGGACAGCGGGCGAGTACAGCAGAGGTATCCAATTCCGTGAGAGTGCGAAAGAGCCAGTTGATCTGCTTGAGGGGAACCTGCTCTAAGCCAACTGCCTTCTCAGCGGTATCTGCTCGTCCGTGGGTTTCCAGTATTCCAATGACGACATCAAACCCTTCCTGCTTTAACTGTTGGGCTTCCTCTAACATTCGATAGGTTTTACCGACTCCCGGTGCCATGCCGATAAAGACTTTGTGCTTACCAAGGGCGATGCTTTGGGGAGGATTGGGTGGGGTGATACATAGGGAGGTTTGGAACATTAGAAGATTTGAATTTAAAGGTTATCCAAGGCTAAGTTCTCTCTTGAGAACATTGATACCAGGCTCCCCAAAAATACCAAGGAAGCGGCCTTCAGTATTTTGAGTAATCAGCGATCGCACTTGGTCAGTAGACAGGCCACGGGCAAGGGCGACCCGCTCAACTTGAGCCTCAGCAGCAGAGGGGCTAATGTGAGGGTCAAGACCGGAACCGGAGGAATAAAGTAAGTCAGCGGTGGGTTCAATCCCGGCGCTACGAAGACGCTGGGCTTCGTTCTGAATGCGTGCCAACAGTTCCGGGTTGTCTGGAGCCAGATTACTACCTCCCGATACTCCGGTGGGGTTAGCCTCCGCGTCAGAACTATAATTGACATCACTAGGACGGCTCCAGAAATAATCGTCAGTGGTAAAGGTTTGACCAATGAGTGCCGAACCAATGACCTCAAGAGTGAGAGTTGGTGAGAAGACTGCCGTTAGCCTGGTAGGGAAAAAAGCCCTGACCAATGAGGAAAATCAGCAGGGGATAGAGGAAAGCGGTGAGGAAGCGCGAGGGTAGCGAGACTGCGAATACTGATGATGAGGTCTTTCATGGGGAATTTCTGAGAGGTTTAGAGGTTTAAAAAGTTGACAGTTTGAGTTGGGATGTAAACGTTGATAGGGATTAACGTTGTACTTAGAACTTCTCGGGCTGAACAATGACTATGGCTAAATAGATAGCCAGGCCCACAACGATGATGCCCAATAAGCCCAAGGCATAAGCGGTGCCACGGGTGATGTTTTGGTCAGTGGCGGCATAGAGGGCAGGGGCGATCGCCAGATTTAATAACAAACCCAGCAGTAAGATTTTAGGAAGAGTCGGTTTCATCGGAGGTACTTTGTAAAGAGTCAATGATTGGCGTCAATTCAGAGATTTTGCCCGTGAGAAAATTGGCAATTAAAACCCCGTTACTGCCGATACCCCCACATCAATCACCTTGATGGCAATAAACGGCGCGATAATACCGCCAAGTCCGTAGATGAGGATGTTGCGTTGCAGGAGTTGATTGTTACGGAGGGGGCGAAACTCAATTCCTTTCAGGGCTAGAGGAATCAGGGCTGGGATGATTAAGGCATTGTAAATTAGGGCCGACAGTACAGCCGTGCGAGGGGTGCTCAGACCCATGACATTCAAAGCCCCAATGCCTGCAGCGGCAAACATAGCTGGGATAATGGCAAAGTATTTAGCGATGTCTAAGCGGGCGAGAAGGTAGTGAGGGCTCCTCGGGTAATCAAAAGCTGCTTACCGATGGTTACCA
>NZ_PKGG01000376.1:0-2894 GCF_046480465.1 Arthrospira sp. PCC 8006 | reverse complement strand
TATATTGCTTAATTAAGATCAAATAATTGAATCACCGCCGTACATCAATTTTTACGCTTCAGTTTCTCCACTAGAAAGGATGAAATGGTTTACACTTCAGTTGTGTAAATTAATATAAATGAACTTGGTAATAGTTGAATGATGATTAATTATTGTCGCRATTATTATCAGTATGTTCATTACGCATACAGGAAACCTAATGATTGAGAGTAGGTTAGACGGTATCCAAAATAGTCTAAATTACTTGATTAGATATGTTAGTGATTCTATGACATCAATAGTATGAAAAAACAGTCAGAAGATAAAAAGCAATCACCCCCTCTTCCAATCAACAGAGATGATATTGATGATGATGGTTGGAGAAAACCTTAACATCAACTATTAATTAATGAAACCACAACAATGAAACCTTTACTAAGTTATTACGGGGGAAAGCAACGAATAGGTTCTAAAATATTGCAATATTTCCCACCACACAAAATATATGTAGAACCTTTTGCCGGTGGAGCTACTTTGTTATTTTTAAAACCATTACCTACCGTAACAAATCAAAGCGATTATAGAGAGTGCATTAACGATACAAGCAACCTTTTAATCAACTTGTATATAGTAGCCAAAAAATACCCTATTAAACTTAATAATGAAATTCAAGCTACATTATATAGTCAATCAGAGCATAATAAGGCAAAAATAATTTGTAAGAATCCAACTAAGTATAGCGATATTGAACTAGCATGGGCTTATTACATCAATATCACTCAAGGATTTACTTATAGATTAAATGCAGGATGGAGTACGTCAAAGATAGGTCGGAGTCCAGCGGCTACGTTTATAGCTAAAAAAACTAGGCTATCTGAAGCGTTGGAAAGGTTAGAAAAGGTTTACATTTCTTGTGAGGATGCAATTAAGTGTATTGAAAGATGGGATTCACCTGATACACTATTCTATTGTGACCCGCCTTATCCCGGTAGTACACAAGGCCACTATAGCGGCTACACGATTAAAGATTGGGCAAAACTATGTCATACATTAGATTGCATAACAGGCAATTACATTGTATCGAATTATCATCAGATGATTGAACCTCAATCATTTACACAAAAAATAGAAATAAATACAGTCATGTCCGCTAGTCACAAGAAAGACGTAAAAAAGAAACGAACTGAAATGTTATGGGTTAAAAGTAACTTAGACGGTTTTAATCAACTTCCTGAGTTAATTAACTCAGAGGTCTATAATTGTTTACTTAATACATGGAGTCAACCTAAACCCTAAACCCTAACACCTAACAGCTACCCCAATCACTTAAATGGCCCCCTATGGTTTCTGACTGTAGGGGTTCATTCATATTATCTGTTTACTAGACTGCATATGCACTCCACTAAATGGTTTATATGAATTCTCACCCCTAATTTACCTACAATAAACACCCTAAGCCAAAACCTTAACCCGTCTATTAGGGGTAATCATCCTGTGCGGAACCCAGTACCCCTATAAATTGGAGACTTGCTGAGGATTATGTAGGTATCGGTTTCGATGGGGAATCAATTCTCTAGGATTATGTAGGTATCAGCGAGAGATAACGAAACAAGTCACCAGTTGAAACGCGTTATGTTGGTAGTGAACTGAATTCAACGGGGTGATGATTAGATAATGCGATCGCATTTTGTTGGTAGTGAGTAGGCTCCTCAATATTTCACTAATAATCTGACTACCCCTATGGGTTTTGAAATTTGAGCCATACCCTCCCCCCATAACCGAAACAAACACTCTTAGGGGTGCGACCGATGTGATAGCAGTCAATGGTTCGTAACGAACCGATAGGCTTGCCATTGACGGGTATCACGAGAGAGTTACCCTATCGGTGTTTGGTTAGGGGGAGATAGTAGGCATTTGACAGATTGATTAAGTTGTGCTTATTGACTGAGTAATCAACCTATTGACAGAATTATTTTCCTGTGCTAGGACTAGATTGTGAGTAATATATGAGTAATTAGGTACGACTATCGGGTTAAAGCAATTCCCGCGATAGTAGTCAGGATAAGGGTTTAAGTTAAATGGCTCTGGCGGGATTTGAACCTGCGACCTTGGGCTTATGAGTCCCCTGCTCTAACCACTGAGCTACAGAGCCTTGTTTCTCAACGATTTATAAATATAGCACGTTTTCCTTATATATGGCAAGCGATCGCCAAAAAAAATTTTCAACCCGTCAAAGGGAAGAACAGACCAGGGGAGCAACCACCTAAGTCCGTTCTTAGCCAAGAATTGATCATTAATCCCTGGACAACAAAGCCATAGGATTGACAGCCCCATTTCCGGTGGGGTGAATTTCAAAGTGCAAGTGAGGACCTGTGCTAAACCCAGTGCTACCCATTTCGGCAATTAGCTGACCCTGGGTAACTCTCTGACCCTTGCTCACCAGAATCCGGTGATTATGAGCATAAAGGGTAACACTGCCATCAGGATGCTCTAATTCGACCAAGTTGCCATAGCCACCGCTGTTCCAACCAGAAAAGATAACCACTCCCGGAGCGGCTGCTAAGATGGGAGTACCCACCGGACCGGCAATATCAATACCTCGGTGCATTCTTCCCCAACGCCAACCGTAGCCGGAGGTTAAAATTCCCTCGGCTGGCCAAATATAGCCAGTAAACCTTGTGGAGCCTCCCGGTAGGTAAGCATCCGGGCCAAGGAGTGGCGGCAAATCCGGGGAAACAATGCGACCCAGGGTAGGGTTATGAAGTGGGTCATAAGCACTAGCCCCCATAGGAGCAGTAGCAACCAATGAGTTGGGGCTATCCTCAGAACCTGGTTCCGGGCGGCGGGAAATCTCTTGAGTAGCCCCGTCTAAGGGATTTTCCCCATAGAGATTCCTTTGATCTTCGTCGGCTCTG